>NZ_KV815578.1:0-8690 GCF_001814285.1 Enterococcus sp. HMSC076E04
TGCGGATGTAAAGTATTTAATTCAACCTATATAGCAACAAAAAAAGAACATCCGTATTGGAAAGCCAAACCTGAACCAGTCAATACCAAAGAGAAAAGATTGATTGATAATGGAAATATGCTTTTGTGTCAGGCAAAAGAAGGAAAACATGTACTTGGTTATCCATATGGTTTGATGATTGAGGGCCAAGCGCATGCCCCAGCGAAGTATAGTAAGTTTGTCTACTCTACTAAATTCGGCTTTAGTGTGCCAAAAGCGGGAATCACATATGGAGAAGGGGCATTTGATAATACATTAGCTCTTTCAAGAGACGGTGAATATTTCAGGACAAAGAAAAAGGTACGAAGTAGTGAAGCAACAGAGACTTCTGTTATGTATGAATGGCAACCATTCCAAGAAGTGCTGATCCAAACAGAAATTTACCCATTTGGTGAATGGCATGTTCGATTCCATGAGATATATACGACGATTCCTTTAGAGATAAGAGAAGGCGGATTTAGTCTTTTGGTAAAAGAACCAGAAATAACTTTGGCGAAAGACTGTGCAAAAATAAAAGAAACGCATGTGTCTCAAATCATTGCAATCGAGGGGTATGAAGAAGCAGGGATTCAGGTGCTAGAACCAAATACTTCTGTATTCTTTCCAAGAACCAATCTTCCCTATTTGAAAAAGAAAATCGAACCTGGTACCCATCGCTTTATTTGTTTAGTTGGCGGAATAATAAATGGAGGAGAAAAAAATGATCCAAATTGATCTAAAAAATAAAAATAATCAAGTAGTTATTGGCAAAATCGATCACGAGAAAAAAGAAACCGCATTTTCTGCAAATGGAGAAGAAATAGCAGTTTTAGCAATCAAAAATCACACATATGAAGTAGGAGACAAACTGGTCATAACGAAAGAGAAAAATGATCACTATTTTGTTGTGCAATTAGATGAAACATTGGCACCGACACTTCTTTATATTCCAGAGAAGAAATGGGAATATGTGATTCCGCTAGAAGAAACGAAAGCTTCAGTAGAGACGGGATTTCGTTCAAAAAGACATCACATATATGTTCGTAAAGCCTATGATTTTGAAGTGGAAAGCTATCGGAATGTATCTACAAACCCTCATGATCAAAAATTGTTCAGTGGAGCATATCCACATGCATATGCTAATGTAGAGACGAGAAATGATGTGACTTTTTTTGCTAAAAATGCGATTGACGGAAAGTTTGGTAATCGCTCACATGGATCCTATCCATTTACTTCTTGGGGAATCAATCAGCAAAAAGATGCAACTTTGACGATCGACTTTGGACGCTCAATCCAAACCGATCGAGTAAATCTTTTGTTTCGAGGAGATTATCCACATGATAGCTATTGGACAGAAGTTTCTATTTGTTTTTCTGATGGAGAAACAATAAAAGTAGCAACAACAGATACGCTTGAATTTCAATCGTTTTACTTTCCTGAAAAAATGACGAGTTCAGTTACTTTGAAAAATTTGAAAAAAGCAGAAGATACGTCACCATTCCCAGCATTAACACAAATTGAGATTTTCGGACGAGAAGTAATCACTTGTACTTGATTAAGAGAAATAATGATAGAAAAGCTATTCACTATAAAAGGGAATCCGTTTTGAAAATCGAATAATGATTTTCGTAGGACTCCCTTTTTGTATAAGCTAATTTACAGGATGATTATTTTGAATCGTTCATGACAAATCTTTTTTTATTGGTTGATCTGAAAAAATCAATGTATCAATCGATATACCTTCTGTTTCAAAAATAATCACTTCATTTCTGCCTTTTTTTAGTACATCTTTTGGACAATATAGTGATAAAACAGGCCCATGATTCCAGTACCTCCCAAGATTGAATCCATTGATGATGACGACCCCCTTACCATATAAAGAACAATCGATATAAGTATCTGCTTCTTCAGCAAGATCAAACTCAAATTGATAAAAAGAAGGCTGTGACGGGTCTTTGCCAGCGGAATAGTCGATTTTATCTAGTTGAGCTTGTTCGAAAGTCAATGGGTAATGGCGGTATCCAAGATGGAAATGGATATCTTGCATAACACCATTGCGAATCCCTTTTGATTGGGAGGGACTATTCAATTTTGCACCGTAATTGACTCTTCCTAAATTCTCAACTAGAACATCTAATGTGATAGTGGGCTGATTTTTTTGTCCTTCAATCATCATTTCATCACCCAGTGTTTCTTGTGTTTGCGTTTGATTGTATTTGCCGTCAATATATATTTGTGCACGATCGTTTGTTTCGATTAAACGTAATTTATTTTTATGTCCGTAGTTTTTTAAGGTAAGTGAATATAATAAATAGCCGTAGCCATTGCTTGCTTGTTCCATTGTCAAAGGGTAATCTGTTTTGATTTCTTCACAAATCTGTTCTTTTATATGAAATAGAGAAACGCTTTTATTTACCGGATAAGTCCCTAGATTTTTTAACGTTTTTGTTCGGGGCTCTGCTTGCCAAACAGATGGACAAACTTCTTTGATGACCCTTTGAACTGCATAATATTTCTCAGTAGGTTGTCCAGCTTCGTTTAATAGTGCATCGTAATCATAGCTTGTGATTTGCGGAAGATCTGTATTGCCTCGAGCAGAACACCCATTATAAAAACCAAAATTTGTTCCCCCGTGGAACATATAAAGATTCAAGGAACCAATTTCTAACATCTCTTTTACTTCAGTTGCTAATTCTTCGGGATCACGCGTAATGATAGGTTCTCCCCATCGATTAAACCATCCATCCCAATACTCCATACACATGATCGGCCAATTTTTTTGATGATTCTGCATAAATTCTTTTAAGACCTGCGCATTTTCTTTTGAGTGGCTTCCAAAATTACCAGTCACAAAAATGTCTTCATCAATTAATGTACCAGCATCTAACACCTCTAGCCAAGCACCATCGGAGGTAAATAAAGGAACATCAATCGAATGTGCAAGCATCAATTCTTTTGTTTGGCGTAAATAAGATTTTTCCATTCCGTAAGAACCGTATTCATTTTCGAGCTGCATCATGATGACTGGACCACCTTGTGTGATCTGAAGAGGTGCAAGTTTTGGTAGAAGTACTTGATAATAATTTTTCAATTTTTCCATAAATCGAGGATCGGTAGAACGTACTCTTATATCAGGTTCTTTCAATAACCAAGCAGGTAATCCACCAAATTCCCATTCAGCGCAAATGTAGGCGCAAGGACGTAAAATTACCATCAAGTCTAATTCTTGAGCAATTTTTACAAATTGAACGATATCTTTGAATCCGGAAAAATCAAAGGAACCTTCTTGTGGTTCGTGAAGATTCCACGGAATATAAGTTTCAACCGTATTTGCTCCTAGTGCTTTTAAATTATATAAACTGTGCTCCCATTGAGAAGGGGGTATTCTGAAATAATGGATTGCCCCACTAATGATTTTTGTAGGAATACCGTCGACTAAAAATTCGTCTTTTATTTTAAATGTTTGCATGTCTATTCATTCTCCTTACCAGTAAGTGTTCCATTCAGGTTTTGCTAAACGCATAAGTGCTTCTAAATAAAAGTAGTCGCCCCATAGATTTGGCTCATCGACTCCTTTTCCTTCCGCATGAGCATAAACGCCATGTAAAAGCAATCCTTCATTTTCTGGATCATTTTTAGCAGTATAGTGTGTTCCTAATTGATAAATCATTCCTTTTGCTATTTCTTTTGCTTTAGGATACGCTTCCATTTTTTCTGCTTCTAATAATCCACATGCAGCAATCGCTAGAGAAGAACTGTCTTTATCTGATGGAAAATCATCATTGAAATCAAAATCCCAGTAAGGTACAAAATCTTGAGGTAAATGTTCTAAGAAAACATCGACGATCGCTTTGTAGTTCAATGGAAAAGGAACAGAATGCAAGTATCGTTCGTTTAGTGGAATCCCTAAAATCGCCCAACTTTGCCCTCTAGCCCAGATCGACTCATCACTATGACCTTGATGCGTTGCACCATGTGTTGGAACTCCTGTGTTTGAGTCAAAGTAATAGGTATGGAAAGTGGTGGCATCTTCACGAATCACGGTATGCAACAATGTCTGGTAATGCTTGAAAGCCACTTCTTTATAATGTGGGTCATTAGAAAGCGTACATGCTTGGAACAACAAAGGAAGATTGATCAAAGAATCAATAATCAAACGGTATTCGAGAGGATCACCGTATGCTCCCCAAGCTTGGATAAAATTCCCTTTGTTCTGAAATCTTGCCACTAAAATATTTGCAGCTTGTAAAAACGATTCTTTACACAACTGACTATCCACGACTTTATACCCGGCTCCAGCGGATAAACTATAAAGAAAACCGATATCATGATGATCAAGGACGAAGTGTTGGTCTAAGCGTTTTTGAAAGCTATGGATATTTTCCATTGCACGTACTAGAAATTTCTCTTCTTTTGTCCATTCATAAGATAACCAAAGCATTCCCGTCCAAAAACCATTTGTCCAATCATCATTTTTTTTGATTCGATATTTTCCGTTTGTTGCACAAGCTGAAGGGAAATCTAACCCGAAACGAACCATATTTTTTTTGATACGCATCATGCACCATTCAAATTGTTCATCCAACCAATTTTTATCTACAAATGTTCCCAATTCAATCAACATTTCCTTTTTTTGTTGAATATTCATAGTTACCTCCTCTTAAAATGTTAACATATTAACTTAAAAGTAGTATACCGTATTTAGGAAAAAAAAGCGAGTATTGAAGAGGATTTAAAAAAGTTTATTAGAAGAGAGCAAACAAAAAAGTGAAAGCTATTCCGCTTCCACTTCAATTTTTGTTTTAAAGTATTTCCAATGTTTATAACTGATGATATATTCTGCTACACTTTGATCTGCTAAGTAAGAGTGTTTGATTTGTTGGACAACAGGTTCTCGGAAACTTAGATTTAATAGATTAAGTAGTTCTGCATTCTCTGGGAAAACAATTTCATTTGTTTCCACAGAAGCAAGGGAAAAAAGATCAATCCCAAAATCTTTACGAACTTTTTCGTATATACTTGAATAGACAGAAATATCTTTTGCTATTGGTTCTTTCACTAATTTTTTTGGTAAGTGAGTGATGTGGACCAAAAAGGGTGTATCTTCAAAGAAACGAACACGTTTAATTTTATAGTAAGAAGCATTTGCTGGTAAGCCTAATTCCTTTAAAATATCCATTTCATTTTCTTCCTCAATCGAGAGTACTTTAACTTTTTCTTTATCTAAAGAATGTAGTTCGATATCAGAGAATTTCACACTTTGAGAAACTTTTGATTTTGAAACGAATGTTCCTTTTCCTTGGATACGATAGAGATAGCCTGCAGCAGTTAGTTCATTGAGAGCCTTGACTGCAGTAATTGAACTAACAGAATATTTCCGTTTGATATCTGCTTCTGAGTAAAATTTATCACCAGGAATAAAGTGGTGGTTTTTGATTTCTTCAAGTAAGTCTTGCTTGATTTGCTCGTATTTAGGAATCATACTAGAAGTCTTCCTTTCTTACAACATCATTATCTAATAGGATAACATGTTAACATATCTAAATCAATTAAAACCCATGAATTCTGCTGTTGCAGAAGTAAATAAAATTATGATGGTAGATGAAATTAGTGGAACTTTATAAAAATAATAGAAGTAGAATTGGAATAAATCACACTTTAGAAAGCGGATACAAAAATGTCTGATGCAATGGACAAATTTTAGTGAAACAGATGGAATAAAAATGGTTATGATAAAGATGCAAAGGGGGAAGGATCATGACTAGTCAAATGAATCGAGAAAATAAATTAGTGTTGCTCTTGTCAAAACAAAATCATTACATGACTTCAGAAGAATTAGCTGATTTATTAGATACCTCGACTAAAACGGTCTACCGCTTAGTAAAAAAAATAAATACAGAATTTCAAAATGGTCACTTGATTTTATCAGAAAAGGGGAAAGGGTATAAATTAGACTACGAAAAATTTATTGAACGAAACAAAGAAACAAATAATCTATCGATTAGTCTATCGCCAAATGAACGTCAGAATCGTGTAATGGAGGAACTTTTACTGTCTTCACCAAGAGCAATCAGGATATCTGAGCTTTTTAGTGCCTACGAGGTGGGTGATTCGGCAATTTCCAATGATGAGAAAAGTATCGCACAAAAGTTGAGGAAGTTTGATCTTCAATTGATTCGAAAAAATCGGACATTAGCCATCAAAGGTTTAGAAGAAGATATACGTAGAGGGCTTGCAGAAGTTATTTGGCGCATGAATATCCTTGATATCGATGAAATAAATGCTTCGAAAACGTTCAACTTCAATCGTTACGATGTCTTGTTCGTTTCAGATCAATTAAAGCTAATCGAAAAAATATTAGAAGGTGGACTTCCTTATCCTTACAATGTCAATATTTTTTCACATCTGTATATCTTGATCAGTCGCTCAAGGAAAAGGAGTGCTCCCGCCAGAGAAGAGGAACTAACCACGGAACAAATTGAATTCTTTGAAAAAGATAACCAAATTAAAAAAACAGCCGAAATCGTTATACAAAATGTTGAAAAATATCTGGCAACTTCGTTATCTGTGAATGAATCTTACTATCTCTATCAGTATCTAGTTTCCTCAAGAATGGAAAAAACAACAAAAGAAATAAAAAAATTTCCAGAAGAGGTAGAAAAAATCACTACTTACTATTTAGAAGAAGTAGGCAAACGAATCAATATGAAAGTGACAAATGAAAGTATTTTTATTGATCTAGCCAATCATATCAAACCAATGATCAATCGCTTAAAAAATCGTATCCACGTAAAAAATGGCTTGTTGGACCAAATTCAGCTGACCTATGAAAAAATCTATAACAGTGTGTCTGAAGTATCTAAAGAAGTCAGTCAGCACTTCAAATTACCTCTAATCAATGCAGATGAGATTGGCTTCATAACGTTGTATTTCGCACGGATGTTAGAAACACAACAATTACCGATTCAGACATTGATTATGTGTACGACAGGTATTGGAACTTCTGAATTGTTGAAAGCAAAAATCATCAAAAAATTTCCAGACTTAAATATAGTAGATGTCATTGCGACAAAAAACTATCGTACGGCTTTAGAAAAAAATCCGAACATCGAATTGATTTTGACAACTGTTGGAATCCGCTCACGATTAGGAATCCATACATTACTTGTTAGTGCGATGCTAACAGCAGATGATCAATCACGAATCCAGAAAAAGATTGGGGAAATCTATAATGAAAGATGAGTTCATCGAAAGAATCGAAGTATCCGTTACTTCTCAACGAGAGGCATATCATTGGTTAGCAAGTTCACTTTACCCTGGAGAAGAAGAGAAAATAAGCATATTGATGGAAGCTTTTCTTATGCGTGAACAAAATGGAAATATTCAAATCGAAGAGGGGATCATTCTTCCTCATATTGAACATGAGTTGATCACTGAATCAAAAATCATCATTTTGTATCCCAAAAAAACCATTTTTCAATGGAACGAAGCAATCGAACAAGTCGATTTGATTCTTTTTGTATTGCTTTCACCAAACGAAACTACGGAAAAAAAGAAGAAAATAGCAAATTTTATGAGATGTTTAGCGGACGAAACATTTATGCAAACATTAAAGAAAATAAGGAGAGATAAAAGATGAAAATCGTAGGAGTAGCCGCATGCACAGTTGGGATTGCCCATACGTATATTGCACAAGAAAAATTAGAAAATGCAGCCAAAAAAGCAGGATACGAGATGCATATCGAAACGCAAGGAACGATTGGTATCGAGAATGAATTAACCCCAGAACAAATAAAAGAAGCAGATTTCGTGATTCTGGCAATTGATGTAAAAATAAGTGGCAGAGAACGATTTGAAGGAAAACGTATCATTCAAGTACCGACAGAAATCGCCATCAAATCACCCAATAAACTAATCGAAAAAGGCGTTGAAGTCGTAAAACAAGCGTGAAGGAGTGGAAATGCCATGGAAGTAACAAACATTATCGATCCGAATACGATCAAAACAAACTTAGCAGGAACGACAAAAGAAGAAGTACTTGAAGAATTAGCAACTATATTGTTGGAAAATACGTATATCACCGATGTAAAAGAATTTATGAAAGATATATATGCTCGTGAGAAAGAAGGGCAGACAGGTATTGGGAACTACATTGCAATTCCTCATGGAAAAAGTGCATCTGTCAAAAAGATCGGGGTAGCAATTGGAGTGACAGCTCGAGAAATCCCTTGGGAAACATTAGATGGTAAAGGGGTAAAAGGAATTATTTTGTTTGCTGTGGGCAATGATAATGAAGGGGCTAAAACTCACTTGAAGTTGTTATCTTTATTTGCAAGGAAACTAGGAAATGATGAAGTTGTTGAGCAATTGATCAAAGCAAAAGAGACAAAAGAGGTCATCGCAGCATTTGCATCATAAAAAGGAGGAAGAAAACATGAAGATCATAGGAGTAGCTGCATGTACAGTTGGGATTGCCCATACGTATATTGCACAAGAAAAATTAGAAAATGCAGCCAAAAAAGCAGGACACGAGATGCATATCGAAACACAAGGAACGATTGGAATCGAGAATGAATTAACCCCAGAGCAAATAAAAGAAGCAGATCTCGTGATTCTGGCAATTGATGTGAAAATAAGCGGCAGAGAACGATTTGAAGGAAAACGTATCATTC
>NZ_KV815578.1:8790-114197 GCF_001814285.1 Enterococcus sp. HMSC076E04
GAGAACGATTTGAAGGAAAACGTATCATTCAAGTCCCCACTGAAATAGCCGTAAAGTCACCCAATAAACTGATCGAAAAAGCACAAGAAATAATTGAAAAACAACTTGTTTGATCATAAGGAGGGAAAAAAGATGGAAAAGATAAAAAAGTTAAATTTAAAGGGACATTTATTGACAGCGATTTCTTATTTGATTCCAATCGTTTGTGGAGCAGGGTTCTTGATTGCTATCGGGATGGCGTTCGGTGGAACAAGTCAAGGGACACTGGTACAAGGTAAATTTTCTTTTTTTGATGCTTTAGCAACAATGGGAGGCGCTGGTTTAGGGTTACTTCCTGTAGTCATTGCAACAGGGATTTCTTATTCTATTGCAGCAAAACCAGGGATTGCTCCAGGGTTCATCATCGGATTGACAGCGAATGCTATTGGGGCTGGTTTTATTGGGGGGATATTAGGTGGCTATCTTTCTGGATTTCTCGTGTTAGCTATTTTAAACCATGTGAAAGTCCCAAATTGGGCAAAAGGACTGATGCCAACATTGATTATTCCATTTGTTGCTTCTATCCTAGGTGGGTTAATCATGGTCTATATCATTGGAACACCTGTTGCCTTGTTTACGTCTTTTCTTACGAATTTCTTAGATGGATTAGGTAATTCGTCCTTGTTGATTTTTGGCGGTGTAATCGGCTTACTAAGTGGCGTTGATTATGGTGGACCAATTAACAAAACTGTTTTTGCCTTTGTTCTCACAATGCAAGCAGAAGGAATCAATGGGCCAATTACAGCCCTCCAATTGGTAAATACGGCGACGCCTATCGGTTTTGGATTAGCTTACTTTGTCGCAAAAATATTTCGGAAAAACATCTATACAAAAGTGGAAGTCGAAACATTGAAATCAGCTGTTCCAATGGGTGTGATCAATATCGTCGAAGGTGTGATCCCACTAGTGATGAATGATATCGTCCGAGGTGTGGTTGCTACGGCTATTGGCGGATTTGCTGGTGGTGCAACGACAATGATCCTAGGCGCCGATGCAACAGTACCCTTTGGCGGCGTATTGATGATTCCGACGATGTCCAGACCTTGGGCAGGCGTGATAGCAATCTTAGTGAATGTTCTTGTGACAGCCGTTGTTTTGGCAATTATCAAAAAAGATGTGGGGAAAGAAGTCGAATCCGTAGTGGAAAAGGAAGAAGAAGATATTGACTTGGGAGACATTCAGATTTTCTAAGTCCTACATTTAGTCGGGGATTCAATCATTGATTTTTAAATAAAGGAGTCTTATATATGAGTAAAGTTTTGTTCTCACCATCTTTAATGACGATGGATCTAGATAAATTTAAGGAACAAATTGAATTTTTGAATCAGCATGTCGATTCTTATCATATCGATATCATGGATGGACATTATGTACCTAATCTGACATTGTCTCCATGGTTCATTGAGGAAGTACGAAAAATCAGTCATTTACCAATGTCTGCCCATTTAATGGTCACAGACCAAAGTTTTTGGGTGAATCAATTGATTGCACAAAAATGCGAATGGATTTGTATGCATGTCGAATGTTTAGACGGGCTAGCCTTTCGATTGATCGATCAGATCCATGCTGCAGGGCTAAAAGCAGGAGTCGTATTAAATCCTGAAACACCTATTGAAACTATTTTCCCTTATATTGATTTAGTGGATAAAATCACTATCATGACAGTCGATCCCGGTTTTGCTGGACAGCGCTTCATCGAAAGCACATTAGATAAAATCGTTGATTTAAGAAAACTTCGTCAAGAAAAGGGATATCATTATTTGATCGAAATGGACGGATCTTCGAATCGAAAATCATTTAAGCGAATTGATCATGCCGGACCAGATATCTATATCATCGGCCGTAGTGGATTATTTGGTTTAGACGAAGACATTGAGAAATCATGGACCATCATGAAAAGAGACTATGAGGAAACAACTGGAAAAAGTATAGAATAAGGAAATAGTTAAAAAGGTGAGAGGCAAAAGTTTAAGAGCTACTTTTGCCTCTCACCTTTTTTGTATGCTGATACTTTTTAGATAATTGTACAGAAATAAAAAAAACATAACATGTTAAGATGTTAGGTTTACGAATGAGATAAACTATGTTATAGTGTGTTTGTACAAAAGATAATATGTTAAGTAGGATTTTATTTTTGGGGAGGAAAAGTGATGCAGAATATTATATTGATTAGTCATGGCAGTATGGCTGAAGGCGTCAAGGCAAGTTTAGAAATGATCGTCGGAAAGCAAGATCATGTTCATGTCGTTGCGTTGACGCCTGATGGAGACAATCGGCAATTCGAAGAAGAATTATTAAAAAAAATGAAAGCCCTTAACGGCTCATCCTTGATTATTGCAGATCTTTTAGGTGGTACGCCATGTAATGTAGCATTAAGCAACTATCTAGAATCAGAAAATGTAGAAATTATTGCAGGGATGTCTTTACCATTAGTCATAGAAGCAACGTTGAATTCAACTGCTACGGTAAAAGAATTGATCCAAGCAGCAACAACTGGCATTGTTGATGTGAAGCAAAAAATGAAACAAACAGAAATCGAAAAAGAACCAAGCCTTCCAATGGATAATAGCCAATTGTATGAGGCATATAAAGGAAAAGAAAATATCGTGAATGTCAGGATAGACGAGCGTTTGATCCATGGACAAGTTGCGGGCATCTGGGCGCCCAGTTTGCACACACAGCGAATCATTGTGATCAACGATGAAGCAGCAGCAGATACGTTACAAAAGTCTTCCTTAAGAATGGCAGCGCCTACATCAATGAGACTTTCAGTTTTGTCGGTTGAATCTGCTGCGAAAAATATACGTTCAGGAAAGTATGGAAAACAGCGTCTATTCCTAGTATTCAAAAATCCAACAGATGTCTTACGTTATTTGAAAGCCGGAGGAAAGCTAACACACGTAAATGTTGGAAATATGAGTTATAAAGAGGGATCAAAAGATATAACAAAAAGTATCCAAGTATTAGAAGAAGAAATTGATGTGTTCGAATCAATTGCAGCAATGGATATAAATGTAACCGCTCAATTGGTACCAAATGATCCAGTTATTGACTTCATGGATAAACTGAGAAATTAAACAAAAATGAGGAGGAAGAAAGTATGCACTTAGCAGCGTATCAAATTATTCTTATTACGGTTTATGCTTTTATTACAATCAATGATTCGCTTATTTCAAATACATTAACACAACCAGCCATCGCAGGTATGATTTCTGGAATGATCATGGGAGACTTAAAAACAGGCTTGATGGTTGGAGGTACATTGCAACTAATGAGACTAGGGATTGCGGCTTTCGGTGGGGCATCAGTTCCTGATTATTTCACAGGAGCCGTCTTGGGAACAGTATTTGCGGTTATCTCTGGGAAAGGTGCAGAGTATGGTATAGGATTGGCTGTTCCAGTATCTTTATTGATGTTGCAACTTGATGTAGTCGCTCGCTTTTGTAATGTTTATCTCTTGCATCGTGTAGATAGAGCAATTGATGATATGAAAATCAATCGTATACCGCGATTAGTCTTATCTGGCTCTTTTCTTTGGGGATTGTCACGAGCCATTCCGATTTTATTGATGCTTTTAGTCGGTGATGCTGCTGTTTCAACGATCACAGAAAATACACCAGAATGGTTGATGAATGGACTAAAAACTGCTGGTGGGGTGTTACCAGTCGTTGGTGTAGGAATCTTGTTGCATTACCTTCCAACAAAACAATATATTCCTTATTTACTATTGGGTTTCTTTTTAGCCGCTTATTTACAAGTGCCAATGCTTGGTATCTCAATCGTCGGTGTGATTGCTGCAATTATTGTATTTAAAAAAGATAGTGAAAAAGCAGAACATCCGACAGTGACAGCCACAAATAATGGAACATTTGAAGGAGGATATGATGGGGATGAATAACCAGAAATTAACAAAGCAAGAGCTGAATGCGATTAGTTGGCGCTATATTTTAGGAAGTCAGCTGAACTGGAACTATGAACGAATGATGAGTTCTGGCTATTTATATGGGATATTACCAGTATTGAAAAAATTCTATGGTAATGACGAATCACAATTACAGGATATGATGCGTACACATAATCAATTCTTCAATACCAACGCGATTTTCGGAAATTTGATCATGGGGATTGATGTGGCAATCGAAGAAGAAGATGGTTACAAAGCAAAAGACACAATCATTGCCTTAAAAACAGCTTTAATGGGTTCTCTTGCTGGCGTAGGTGATTCATTGTTCCATGTGATTTGGGGAACGATTTTTGGATCGATCGCAGGAACATTAGCTCAAAGTGGCTCAATTGTTGGGTGTGTGATTTGGGTCATCGCGAATATCGCTTTATTATTTGGACGGGCTGCATTATTACCATTAGGATACAAACAAGGAGTCAAACTTGTCACAACTTTGAAAAACAAATTATCTGCATTCACTAATGCCGCAACAGTTTTAGGTGTCACGGTAATTGGTGCTTTGATTCCTTCCGTGGTAAAGGCAACGGTCCCATTTGTTTATAAAAAAGATGGGGTGGAATTAGTTATCCAAGATACATTAGACGCTATTTTACCCTCTCTTGTTCCAGTATTACTTGTTTTATTAACTTATTGGATGTTGGGACAAAAGAAATTGAATTCCACACGAGTAATCTGGATCATTTTGATTCTTTCCATTGCATTAAGTGCGTTTGGTATTTTAGCTTAAAAAAGGAAAAGTGAGATACGTCCGTTCACACATTTGTCCAAAAAGTAGAGGCTAAGCGGTTTTCTCATTCACTAAGATAAATGTGATTTTAGCCTCTGTATATTCATACAATCTGATGAGAAAGAGGGAGCAAAGATGGAGAAAAAAGGTTTGGGTAAAAGGCTTCTTTTGATGAGTATGCTTAGTTTAATTAGTTTATTTGGAATGAGTATATCAACCTTTGCCGAGGAAGATGAATTTCAAAAGATGGAAGAACGATGGAAAAGTCAACTTGTCTTTGAAAAAGAAAGTCCGGAAAATGAGTCATTAAGAGCATATATAGAAGCGTTATCAAAAGAAGCGGAAAATTTATATCAAACATTGGATCAATCACCTGACCGGACCTATCTATGGCCACTTGAATCGGGAAATACTTCTTCAGCAGATTTGACGACACAATTTATGAAACTCCAGAAACTTACTTATGCCTATAAAACAAAAGGGACAACACTTTATCAACAGCCAGAGGTTGCTGCAGCAATTAAAGAGGGAATCGATTTTATGATTACCAAAAAAGGATATGATGGGAAAAAGTATTATGGAAATTGGTGGGATTGGCAAATTGGTATCCCACAAAAATTTGTGAATATCCTTCTACTGTTGCACCAAGAGCTATCCAGTGAAAAAATCCAACAATATACAGCTATTTTGAGTCAATATGTACCTGATCCATTCCAGCAATTATATACTAAACCACAAGATTCATTTGTAGACCTTGCATTTATCCCTAACTTTTCAACGACCGGTGCCAATCGAACAGACTTATCATTGACTGTTTTAGGAGTAGGTATTTTACAAAAAGATGCCACAAAAATCCATCAAGCAGTGAATGGGATCAAAGATGTTTTTCAACTCGTGGCAAGTGGAGATGGGTTTTACGCAGATGGTTCCTTTATCCAGCATAATGATATTCCTTATACAGGTTCTTACGGGAATGTACTAATCAAAGGAGTTGGACAGATTTTTACGATTGTGGATGGGACTTCTTATACAGCAGCTTCTGATGCCATTCACGCTTTCGTAGAAAATGTAGAGAAGGCCTTTATTCCTTTGATTTACCAAGGTGAAATGCTTCCCATGGTGAATGGACGCGCTATTTCACGTGCGCCTTCAAAGACGAAGGTAGGATACGGGTCTTCAACGATGTATAATTTATTGATTGTTTCAAAATTTGCACCAGAAGATAAGCAAAAGGAACTAAAAGAAGCAGTCAAATATTGGATGCAATTGAACCCTTCGTATTATATAACGAATGTAAGAGATTATAATGACCTGGTCATGACACTATCCTTATTAGAAGACCAGACGATTTTAGGGAAGGATTTACCATTCATAGGGACAAAAATGTATCATAAAATGGATCGTTTTGTTCAGCGTACCAGTAAGTATATGGTAGGAATCAGTATGTATTCGAACCGTATCTCTTCTTTTGAAGCAGGAAATAAAGAAAACAAACGTGGCTGGCATACATCGGATGGGATGGTCTACTTATATAATGAGGATGATGTACAATTCGGTAAAAGCTATTGGCCGACTGTCGATCCTTATCGATTGCCAGGAACAACGGTCGATACAGTCCCTTTAAAAGATGAAATCTCTTCTTTTACGACTGTGCGATCAAATGAAAAAGCCGTTGGCGGTGTATCAAATGAAGGTCAGGCAGTGGTAGGTATGGCTCTAAATAAAACTGGAACAAAGAATAATGGGACAGTTTTGCCAATGGATGTCAAAGGGAAAAAATCGTGGTTTGTGCTTGACGATCAATTGATTGCGCTTGGTTCGGGAAT
This sequence comes from Enterococcus sp. HMSC076E04, assembly GCF_001814285.1. NCBI lineage: Bacteria > Bacillati > Bacillota > Bacilli > Lactobacillales > Enterococcaceae > Enterococcus > Enterococcus sp. HMSC076E04. The sequence goes on from NZ_KV815578.1 coordinate 15,347, forward strand.
TACCGGTAACACAAATGCGTCTATTGAAACGGTTATAGATAATCGTTTATTAAACGATCAGTTTACTTATAAAGTTGTAACAGAAACAGGAGAAGTTACCCAGCCAACCGAACAAAGTGAAAAAGAATGGTTATTGTTACAATCAAGTCAACCAGAAACATCGATCGGTTATTATTTTCCTGAGAAAGAAACAGTAAAAGTGATAAGTGAAGAACGGCAAGGTACTTATAGGGAAATCAACGAATCATTTCCCAGTGATGAAGTTTATCATGGAAGTTATCGGAAGTTTTTGATCAATCATGGAAAACATCCAATCAATGAAGCTTATGCATATGTGATATTACCAGGAGTGAACGAAAAAGGATTAAAAGAATATGCAGAAAAAGAACCAGTTACTATTCTTCAAAATACTCCAAAAATTCAAGCAGTAAAAGTAAAAGAATCCGGTTATTTGGGTATCAATTTTTGGGATAATACTGGTGGAGAATTAGATGGATTAAAAACAGATAAACCACTTTCTGTATTAAAGAAAATAAACGAACAAGAAAAAAGTTATACGTTTGCTGATCTTGCTCATACAAAGACGAAAATAACAATTGAATTACCAAATAATTTTGAAGCTATTCGAAGCATGAGTGAAGGAATCACCTATGATGAGCAGATGGGTCGCTTTACTATTGATTTTTCGCAAACATCGGATACACAAAAACAAATTGTCGTGGAATAAAAAAAGCGCACAAGAATAGAATATTCTTGTGCGTAATTTTTTATCCTTATTCCAATCCAATCAAATAATCGTCATCTTTCATGGCTTCTACATGACCTAACAAATAGCCGTTTCCGACTTGTGAGAAGAAGTCATGGTTGCTTGTGCCTGTTGAAATCCCGTTCATTACGATTGGGTTGACATCATTGGCAGTATCTGGGAAGAGTGGATCCATCCCTAGGTTCATCAATGCTTTGTTGGCATTATAGCGTAGGAATGTTTTGACTTCTTCTGTCCAACCGATTGGATCGTATAATTCTTCTGTATAACGTTCTTCGTTTTCATAAAGTTCATAAAGAAGGTTGTACATCCAGTCTTTCAACGTTTCTTGTTCTGCTTCAGGCAATTCGTTGAAACCTAATTGGAACTTGTAACCGATGTAGGTTCCATGTACCGATTCATCTCGGATGATCAGTTTGATGATCTCTGCTACGTTTGCCAATTTGTTGTTTCCTAAATAATAAAGAGGAGTATAAAAACCTGAATAGAACAAGAATGTTTCTAAAAAGACGCTGGCAATTTTCTTTTCTAGCGGTGTACCGTGTTTGTAGATTTCATTGATACGCTCAGCTTTTTTTTGCAGATAAGGATTCGTATTCGTCCAGTCAAAAATTTCTTCGATTTCTTTTTTCGTGTTCAGTGTACTAAAAATAGAAGAATAACTTTTGGCATGAACGGATTCCATGAATTGGATATTGTTCAAAACGGCTTCTTCATGGGGAGTGCGGACATCTTTACGCAACTGATCCATGCCGCTTTCAGATTGGACAGTATCCAGCAGTGTCAAACCGCCGAATACATGTCCTACTGTATCTTTTTCCAATTGAGACAATGTGCGCCAATCATCTAGGTCATTTGAAAGTGGGATACGTGTATCTAGCCAAAATTGCTCCGTCAGCTTCTCCCAAGTGGATTTATCAATGATATCTTCAATTTCATTCCAGTTTATTGCTTCATAATATGTTTCTGACATGAGAATGCTCCTTTAATTAAAATATGAATAAGCGAATCTATCTATGATATTAGATCACGCAGCTTTCACATTGATTGCTTCCGATTTCTTCTGCATCATCAGTAAAGGTACGTACATAATAAATGGATTTGATTCCTTTATGGAAAGCGTAATGTCTTAAAATATTCAAATCACGTGTCGTTTGCTTCGTTGTTGTCTTCCATTCATAAATACCTTCTGGGATTTCAGAACGCATGAATAAAGTCAAACTCATGCCTTGATCGACGTGTTGTTGTGCTGTTGCATAAACATCGATCACTTTACGCATGTCCATATCATAAGCAGAAGTGTAATATGGAATCGTCTCATTGGATAAATAAGGCGCTGGGTAATAAATTTTACCGATTTTCTTCTCTTGGCGTTCTTCGATCATGCGAGTGATAGGATGAATGCTTGCACTCGTATCATTGATATATGAAATTGAGCCATTTGGTGCTACTGCCAAGCGATTTTGGTGATATAGCCCATCTTTCATTACTGCTTGTTTCAAGGCATTCCAATCTTCAGCAGTTGGAATAAAGATTCCTTCAAATAATGCTTTGACTTTTTCTGATTTTGGCTGGAATTCTCCAGTTACGTATTTTTCGAAATAAGTGCCATCAGCATAAGCTGATTTTTCAAAATTATGGAAAACTTGTTTTCTTTCACGAGCGATATTATTGCTTTCAACAAGTGTCCAATAATTCAACAGCATGAAATAAATATTTGTAAAGTCTAATGAATCCTCTGAGCCATATTCCATTTGTTCTTTTGCAAGATAAGTGTGTAAGCCCATGGCACCTAATCCAATCGTATGATTCAGCTTATTTCCGTTTTGGATCGGCGGTACGACATCGATATCAGATGCATCTGTAATAAATGTCAATGCACGAGTCATCGTACGCACAGATTTACCAAAGTTAGGGCTTTGCATCAAATTCACGATATTTGTCGAACCTAAGTTACATGAGATATCTGTTCCTAATACTTCATACTCCTGTTTGCCGTTGATCACAGAAGGCGTTTGAACTTGTAAAATCTCTGAACATAAATTACTCATGATAATCTTGCCGTCGATTGGATTCTCGCGGTTCGCTGTATCAATATTGATTACGTAAGGATAGCCAGATTCTTGTTGTAATTTTGAGATTTCATTTTCAAGATCACGCGCTTTGATTTTTTGTTTGCGAATGTTTGGATTTGCAACTAGATGATCATACTCAGCTGTAATATCTACATAAGAGAATGGGACACCATATTCTTTTTCGACACTATACGGACTAAATAAATACATGTCTTCGTTTTTACGTGTCAATTCATAAAATTTATCAGGTACGATCACACCAAGAGAAAGAGTTTTTACGCGAATCTTTTCATCTGCATTTTCTTTTTTTGCTGAAAGGAAAGCAATAATGTCTGGATGGAACACATTCAAATAAACCACACCAGCTCCTTGACGCTGACCTAATTGATTAGAATAGCTGAAACTATCTTCGAATAATTTCATGACTGGAACGACACCACTCGCAGCACCCTCGTATCCTTTGATAGGAGCGCCGGCTTCACGAAGATTTGATAAAGTAATCCCCACGCCGCCGCCAATACGGGACAATTGCAAAGCAGAGTTGATTGAGCGCCCGATAGAGTTCATATCGTCAGTGACTTGAGTCAAGAAACAAGACACCAATTCGCCCCGACGTTTACGTCCAGCATTCAAGAAAGAAGGTGTAGCTGGCTGATAACGTTGATGGATCATTTCATCTGCAAGAGCAAGTGCTAATTCTTCATCTCCGTTCGCAAAGTAAAGCGCATTGAAGGCTACTCGATCTTCATAAGTTTCCAGATAAGCGGAACCGTCGTTGGTTTTCAACGCATATTGAGAATAAAATTTGTAAGCAGCCATAAAAGATTTGAAAGAAAAATGTTGTTCGTCCAAAAATTGATATAGCTTTTCAATAAATGATGGTGAATATAATTGGATGAATTCTGCTTCTATATATTCTTGATCGATCAAGTAATTGATTTTTTCCATAATAGATGGAAAAGTCATCGTATTTGGTTTGACATTTTCTTCAAAAAAGGCAGCCAAAGCTTCTTTATCCTTATTCAAAGGGATTTGACCATTGACTGGTCGATTGATTTCATTATTCAGCTTGAAATAACTGACATCTTGTAAATTTTTAAGACTCATACGTACGCCCAACCTTCATTTCGTATTTAATGATGCTTGATTGCAAATCATTGCATTGTTTTTAAGCTTTAAAAAAGGATTTGGAAGTTTGCGACAAAAACTGGTGCTGTCTCAAGCCCTTCAAATCCATGTATCTTGTTTTGATTCTTTTAGTCATGTTAGCTGGCAAGTTTACGCAACTGATCAGGACGGAATCCGATAACTGTTTCTGCATCGGAAGTAATGACAGGAACACTTTGGAATCCTTGTGCTTTCAACCAGTCTACTGCTTCCGGTTGTTCATCGATATTGACTTCTTCAAAAGCGATTTGATTTTCTGTTAAAAAACGTTTGACCATCTTGCATTGCATACAATTATTTTTAGAAAAGATTTTTACGTTCATGATGAGTGCCTCCTCTAAACACATTCTTATTATCTATAATAGATAGTATAAAACTCTTAGTAAAAAAGTCAAACAACAAACACTACATATTGTGTTGTGGAAACTGTGGAATACTAAGTTTTGTGTTTTTGAAAAAAGAGCTGAAAACAAGTATCGTGTGGGAAAATAGCAAATCTAATAGAGAAAAAATTGTGGAAAACTATGAAAAAATATTTTTTTCTTATTTTTGTCTATCAATACTAAAGATTCGCTCATAATATCACAAGTGTAATTGACATTCTCAATTACCGAGAGTATTCTATGTGAGAATGATTCTCATTTATTTGCGTAATACGTAAGAAAACTAGAACATAGAATGAATGGTTTCAACACATGGTTTATTTCACAAGAGAGGAATCAATATGCAGACCTTAGCGCAGGCAAAGCAAAACTTCGTTTATCAAGTCGAACGAATTGAAACAGAAGAAAAAACAAAACGCCATTTGCAAAATATTGGGGTCGTTGTCGGAAGTAAAATCGTCGTCGTCAATTTATCAGGCAACAATGCCATTTTACTGATAAAAAGTCATCGAGTGGCAGTAAGTCGGGAAATACTAAGTCAGATCTTTGTCAATAAAAAGACTGCTTCCTCTGAAAGCTGGACTTCTCTTGATCAATTAAAAGCAGGAGAGACGGGGATCGTCGTAGCCATCCACGGACAAGGCGCAGTGAAGCGGCGGTTGATGGATATGGGATTGACGCGAAATGTAAAAATAGTCATCCGAAAACTAGCCCCTCTAGGAGATCCAATCGAACTGACAGTGCGAGGATATGAATTGACGTTACGAAAGTCAGAGGCTGAACTAATCTTGGTACAAAGGGAGGAAAACGAATGAATATCGCGTTAGTCGGAAATCCAAACAGCGGGAAAACGAGCTTGTTCAATCTCTTGACTGGTTCGAATCAATATGTAGGGAATTGGCCGGGCGTAACAGTAGAAAAAAAAGAAGGATCGTTGAAAAAAAATCCGAACATTCACATTCAAGACCTACCCGGTATCTATTCTTTGTCTCCTTATACACCCGAAGAAGTGATTGCAAGAGATTATTTGGTTCATGAACAGCCTGAACTGATCATCAACATCATTGATGCTACCAATTTAGAGCGGAATCTATATTTAACTACGCAGTTATTGGACTTAGACATTCCTATGATCATTGGTCTGAATATGATGGATGTCATCAAAAAAGAAGGAAAAAAAATCAACCTAGAAAAGCTTTCCTATGGTCTTGGTGTACCAGTTTTACCAATCAGCGTATTGAAAAAGCAAGGAATCGAAAAATTAATCGAAAAGATTCAGGAGTCTGCAAAAAAACGGCCTTCTATTCCTGTTCCCTGTACATACGATCCGCGTTTAGAAGCAGCTTTACATGAAATTGAAGATGTACTAGGAGAAAAAAGCAGCAAGAAACGCTGGTATGCAATGAAATATTTTGAAAGAGATCAGAAGGTGAATGAGGATGATGAGATAACAATTTCTCAGCAAAAAGAAATCGAACAACTGATCCAGTTGACAGAGAAACTATTGGATGACGATAGTGAAACGATTCTAGTCAATGAACGTTATGAATTTATTACCCAATTATGTGCACTATCTGTCGTGTCAAATGATTCTTTCCAATTATCGATGAGTGACAAAATCGATCAGATTGCAACGAATCGTTGGTTAGCCTTGCCAATCTTTGCATTTGTGATGTGGCTGATTTATTACTTGGCTATTCAAACAGTAGGAACAATGGGGACAGATTGGATCAATGATACATTGTTTGGAACGTGGCTACCAGAACATGTTGGCAGACTGCTAGCTGAATGGCAAGTAGCGGAATGGATGCAGGAGCTGATCTTGAACGGCATCATCGCAGGCGTAGGAGCAGTATTAGGATTTTTACCGCAATTGATCGTATTGTTTTTATGCTTGAGCTTTCTAGAAGACTGCGGATATATGGCGAGGATCGCTTTTGTCATGGATCGACTTTTCCGGAAATTCGGGCTTTCAGGAAAATCCTTTATTCCTATGCTGATTGCCACAGGATGTGGCGTACCAGGCGTCATGGCTACTCGCACGATTGAAAACGAGCAAGATCGTCGGTTGACGATCATGGTCACGACATTCATGCCTTGTTCTGCAAAATTGCCGATTATTGCCTTAGTGGCAGGGGCCTTTTTCCTCACCAATCTTGGGTAGCTCCTTCTGCCTATTTTCTTGGTATGACTGCAATTATTTTCTCTGGAATCAGCTTGAAAAAAACGCGTTTGTTTGCTGGAGAAACAGCTCCGTTTATCATGGAATTGCCCGCATATCATTTTCCTCAATGGTCGACGATCCTAAGACAAACCTATGACCGCAGCAAGTCTTTTGTAAAAAAAGCAGGAACGATTATCTTTGTTTCTAGTATCGTGATCTGGTTTAGCTCTTCTTATAATTTTTATGCTCAACCTGTTCCTGAAGACCAAAGTATCCTAGCCTTTTTCGGACGAATCCTAGCTGTTGTTTTTCAGCCGCTTGGTTGGGGGAATTGGCAAGGAACTGTCGCAGCGATTACAGGATTAGTTGCTAAAGAAAATATTATTGGCACATTCGGTATTTTGTTTGGACATGCGGAAGTATCCGAAAATGGCAGAGAAATCTGGCAAGTGCTACAACACACATATACTCCCGCAGCAGCTTATTCATTGTTAGCCTTCAATTTACTTTGTGCGCCTTGTTTTGCGGCAATTGGGGCTATCCATCGGGAAATGAATGCCAAGAAATGGACTTGGATCGCCATAGGCTATCAATGCGGTTTAGCTTATTTAGTTAGTTTTGTGATCTATCAGTTGGGACACTTATTGGAAGGTGGACAGGTAGCGTTAGGGACGTATCTTGCTATTTTATTGATGATAGGACTCGTTTATGTTTTGTTCCGTCAGCCAAAATCCAAGAACCAGTTTTATGCTATATTGTCATTAGAAGGAGAGGAATAGGATGGCGACATTCTTATTAAGTGTATTAATCTTTGGAAGTGCAGGGGCGATTGTCTATACTCGTTTAAAATCCGGAAAGAATTGTGATGACTGTCAAACAGCTTGCCCAGTAAAAAAGGAACAGATCAAGCGATGATCAGTCGTTGCAAGAGTCTGTTCTCCCCTTTTTTGCTTATTTTGCTAGAGCATAGTAAGATGAGGGAAAGTAAAAAAAGAAAGAGGAAAGAAAATGTCTGGAAAGAAAAAAATCGTCCGCCCGCGCTATCAGCAGATTGCTGTTGATTTAGCCGAACGTATCGTTGAAAACCGATATAAAGTGGGTGAGAAGATCCATGCTCGCTCAACGCTTGCCAGTACGTACAATGCTTCTCCTGAGACTACTCGAAAGGCTATCAATGTGCTGGTAGATCTTGGGATCATGGAAGTACGGCATGGGAGTGGGGCATTTGTTGCCTCGAAAGAAAAAGCAAAAGATTTCCTATTGCAGTATCAAGATGTACAATCTATCCAAGATACAAAAGCAGAAATCATGGCGAGTGTGGAGAAGCAACAAGATGAGCTGAATCATTTTTCTCAATTATTGGATCAGCTGGTCAATCAAACGAAGCGAATACATAAGATGAACCCTTTACTTCCGTTTGAATTGTCTTTATCAGAAAAAGCAATGCATCTGGACCGCTCGATTAGCGAGTTGAATATCTGGCAGGCGACTGGTGCTACAGTTATCGCAATTTCTCATAACGAAGAACTACTTGTTTCACCTGGACCTTATGCTAAATTTACGGCAGGGGATATCGTTCATTTTATTGGAAATGAGTATACGCTACAGCGTATGACAAACTTTTTTTACCCGGAACATCAGCTTGCAGAATGATTGTGTGAAATATTATAAAAATATTAACTTGGCTAAACCTTTTATTTATAAAGATTTAACCAAGTTTTTTTTCTGTTTGGACAAGCAAATTTCTTTCATTTTTGACAAAGTGACTACATGATGTTAACATAGTGTGGTCACTTTTTTCAGAAAGAAAAATGAATTTACATAAAAAAGGAGAATTTGTTTGGTAAAAGTAGAAGTAAAACATTTAACAAAGATATTTGGTAAAAAGACACAAGCCGCTTTAGATATGATGAATGATCACCAGCCGAAAACGGAGATTTTAAAGAAAACCGGTGCGACGGTTGGTGTGTATGACGTGAATTTTGACGTAAAAGAAGGAGAAATCTTCGTGATCATGGGGCTTTCCGGGAGTGGGAAATCCACATTGATCCGTCTATTGAATCGTCTGATCGAGCCAACTTCAGGCAGTATCTATATTGATGGAGAAGATGTATCGAAGTTAAGCAAAGAAGAATTGCGAGAAGTCCGTCGTCATAAAATCAATATGGTTTTCCAAAACTTCGGTCTGTTTCCACACCGAACGATCTTGGAAAATACAGAATACGGGTTAGAAGTCCGTGGTGTACCTAAAGAAGAACGACAAGAAAAAGCAGAAAAAGCATTAGAAAATTCTAGTCTGCTTTCATTTAAAGACCAATATCCTAGTCAGTTATCTGGTGGGATGCAGCAACGGGTCGGCTTAGCCAGAGCTTTAGCGAATGATCCTGAGATCTTGCTGATGGACGAAGCGTTCTCGGCTCTTGATCCGCTGATCCGACGAGAAATGCAAGACGAATTACTGGACCTGCAAGCCAATGTTCAAAAAACGATTATTTTCATTACCCATGATTTGAATGAAGCTTTACGGATCGGGGACAGAATCGCATTAATGAAAGACGGCGAAATCATGCAGATCGGAACAGGTGAAGAAATATTGACCAATCCAGCAAATGATTACGTACGTGAATTTGTGGAAGAAGTCGATCGTTCCAAAGTGCTTACTGCTCAAAACATCATGGTACCTGCATTGACGACGAATATCGAATCTGATGGACCAAATGTCGCATTGACAAGGATGCGTAATGAAGAAGTCAGCATGCTGATGGCTGTTGACCGAAAGAGAAACCTGAAAGGAATCATTACTGCAGATCAGGCGTTAGAAGCTAGGAAGCAAAAACGTCCATTGATCGACTTCTTAGATGAAAATGTGACGGTGATCGGAAAAGACATGGTTGTAAGTGATATTTTCAATATTATTTATGATTCACCGACTCCGCTTGCAGTTGTAGAGGATGGAAAATTAAAAGGTGTCGTCATCCGAGGTAGTGTGATTGAAGCATTAGCAGAAACAAGCGAGGTGAGTGAACATGAATAATCTATTAAACTATCAATTACCAGTGGCAAACTGGGTAGAAAATATCACAGAATGGTTTACGACAACTTTTTCTGGCCTATTTTCATTTTTACAAACGATCGGACAGGCAGTGATGTCTGGGATTACAAATTTACTGTTAGTGATCCCAGCGCCTTTGTTTATCTTGTTATTGACGATAGCAGCTTTCTTTATTTCTAAGAAACGTCCAGGACTTACGTTGTTCACATTGATTGGTCTATGGTTTATTTATAACCAAGGTCTATGGAATGACTTGATGAATACTGTCACACTTGTTCTTTTATCTAGTGTGATCTCCATCATCATAGGTGTACCGTTAGGGATCTTGATGGCAAAAAGCAGTAAAGCTCAAAGCATCATCAAGCCAATCCTTGACTTTATGCAGACGATGCCAGGATTCGTTTATTTGATTCCAGCAGTTGCATTTTTCGGTATCGGGATGGTGCCAGGGGTATTTGCCTCAGTCATCTTTGCTTTGCCACCAACCGTTCGTTTTACGAATTTAGGGATTCGACAAGTACCGAAAGAGTTAGTAGAAGCTTCTGATTCATTCGGGAGCACAAGTCGTCAAAAACTATTCAAACTAGAATTGCCTTTAGCTAAAAGTACGATCATGGCAGGGATCAATCAAACAACGATGCTGTCACTTTCAATGGTCGTTATTGCCTCTATGATCGGTGCACCCGGCTTAGGACGGGGAGTATTGTCCGCTTTACAAAGAGCACAAGTCGGGAATGGATTTGTCAACGGGGTTGCATTAGTTATCTTAGCAATCATCATTGACCGTTTTACCCAGCATTTGAATCAGCCGAACAATAAGAAAGTTGCAGGAGCTGCAACACAAAAAAGTAAAAAACGTCAAGGATTGATCATTGGTGCTGTAGTAGTAGTGATCTTAGGTGCGATTGGTATAGGAAGTTTTTCTTCTGCCAAAGAAACAAAACGTATCAACTTGTCTTATGTCGAATGGGATACAGAAGTTGCTTCAACAAATGTAGTCGGTGAAGTATTGAAACAAATGGGCTATGATGTAACGATGACACCGCTAGATAATTCAATCATGTGGAAATCTGTTTCAAATGGCGAGTCAGATGCCATGGTTTCAGCTTGGCTACCTAAAACTCATGGTTCACAGTATGCACAATATAAAGATCAAGTCGAAGACCTAGGTGCCAATTTGACAGGAGCAAAAGTCGGTTTAGCAGTACCAGCCTACATGGATGTAAATTCGATCGATGAGTTAACCGATCAGGCAGGTAAGAAAATTATAGGAATTGAGCCAGGAGCTGGTGTAGTTACGGCTGCTGAAAACACGATCCAAAAATATGACAACTTGAAAGACTGGAAAGTCGAGACATCTTCTTCAGGAGCAATGACCGTTGCACTAGGACAAGCAATCAAAAAACACGAACCAATTGTAGTTACAGGATGGACACCTCATTGGATGTTTGCCAAATATGATCTGAAATACTTGGAAGATCCTGAAAACGGAATGGGAAGCGAAGAGCAGATCCATACGATGGTTCGAAAAGGATTGAAAGAAGACCAGCCAGAAGCTTATAAAGTATTAGACAATTTCCATTGGTCAGAAAAAGATATGGAAAAAGTCATGTTGGAAATCAACAATGGAAAAGATCCACAGCAAGCGGCAAAAGAATGGATCAAAGAGAACCAAGAATTAGTCGAAAGCTGGAAAAAATAAAAAAAACGGAAACAAAATAAATGGAGCTTCCAAAATTGGATCAAAAATCCAGTTTTGGAAGCTCCATATTCGTCTGTCTCTTTTTTTGCCTATAAAAAAAGAGAATGCGCAGTTCGTCTTCGAAACGTCCGAAGACGCCGACAAACTACCATTCTCGTGGGTTTGGCACCCAATGGGCCGTGAGGGGCTCGAACCCGCGACCCGCTGATTAAGAGTCAGCTGCTCTACCAACTGAGCTAACGGCCCATACAAAAAGTACTTAATAATAGTAGCACTAAGAATTTTAAAATGCAAGACTACATTTAAAGAAAATCAGAAAAATCTTTACTTCCTTATAGGAAATCATTCATAGATTATTCACATTTGCTCGTTATTATATAAGCATACCAACAAACAAAGTTCTTGCAAGAGAACAAACCCTAACACTTTTTTCATTTTTTACTCCTTTCCCGCCGTCTCCCCGGCGGGTCTCCTGTTCTTAACGATAAAAGACAAGAAGGCTTGGCCTTCTTGTTTTTTTGCTTTTATAAAATTCCATTAATTAAATCATCTAGTTCAAATAACTAGATTGAATGTTTATGGTAACTTTGGTATCATGTTAATGAAATGAAAAAAGGAGCGATTACGATGGAAAAAATGCGTCAGCAATTAATGGAGTGGGGAAAAGAACTGGAAACATTCCGTCTGCCTCACTGGGAAGAGCTCCCCGACCTAGAACTTTATATGGATCAAGTCAGAACGTTAGTTGATCGTTATCTTTCACCTGTGATACAAGGAGAAAAGCATCCATTGCTGACCTCCTCTATGGTAAACAACTACGTTAAACTGGGTTTGATACCAGCACCAGTTAAAAAAAGATACAATAAAGAACATGTAGCATTTTTACTTGCAATCACTACATTGAAACAAGTATTGACTATTCCTGAAATCAAAGAAGGAATATTATTCCAAGGAAAAACAGTGGGGATTCGTGAAGCTTATAATCTATTCTGTGATGAACAAGAAGCAGCTGTATGGATGGTCAGCCAATTAGCACAAGGCAAATCCCATCCCCAAAAATTCGACCAGGCGACCCCTGTAGAATATATTGCTGTAAGAGCAGCAACTTTATCGTTTGCAATGAAACTTCTTGCGGAAAAAACGATTGTTCTAGAAACCGAATACTTAAAAGAGGAGAAAACAAATGAAAAATGATAAAATCGCGATTTTAGTAGATTCTGGTACGGATGTGCCAGAAGAATTGATAAAAAAATATGAGATGTACATGATTCCTTTGAAAATTATTTATAAAGATCAGGTATATACAGATAAAATAGATATTACACCTGAAGAAATCTATCAACGTTTGCCAGAGGAAATTCCAGGTACATCTTTGCCTGATGGTGAGTCGATCACAGAAATCTTTGAGCAAATCAAAAAAGATGGTTATGAAAAAGTACTTGCGGTAACGATTTCCAGCGGATTGAGCGGGACGTATAACGTGGTTCGTTTGATTGCAGAACAGCAAGAAGAACTAGAAGCGTATGTACTAGATACGAAAAATATCGGTATTGGTGCGGGTTTTTCTGCAATACAAGCAGCGAAATGGCTAGAAGACGGTGTCGAGTGGAATCAGCTGATCAGTAATTTGAATGAATTAGTCGAAAGAACAAAAGTTTTCTTTAATGTTGCGACATTGGAATATCTCCAAAAAGGTGGACGGATTGGTTTGGTTGCTTCTATTTTAGGAACCGCTTTAAAGCTTAACCCGATCATCTCCTGTAATGATGAAGGAATCTATTACACAGTAGGAAAAGCTAGAGGGCGTAAAAAAAGTTTGGATAAGACGGTTGCTTATGTCAAAGAAAAAGTCGGCAATGCCAAGGTTTTTAACTTAGCCGTTGCCCACGGTGATGCGAAAGAAGAAGCGATTGAAATGGAAGCGAGGCTCAAAAGAGAGTTTCCACAAGCAAACCAAATCTACTTTGGTCAAATTTCTCCGGCATTAGTAGTCCATACTGGTCCGGGATTATTAGGTGTCGGTGTACAAGTTTTAGAAGGATAAATCAAAAAAAGGAAAACAATGATGTGAAAATCAGTGTTTTCCTTTTTTTATTGAAGTTAGAACAAAAAAAGAAAGTATTTTGCACTCCCATGTTAATTTTCTCTTTTGTTTTATAGGCAAAGATGAAACAAAACCAGAAATACGGTATAATGAAAAGGTGTGACAATAATATATAAGAGGTGGCTCTTTATGAAAAAAGTTTTAGTTGTCGATGATGAGAAGCCGATTTCGGATATCGTCAAATTCAATTTAGCCAAAGAAGGCTATGATGTTTATACTGCATATGATGGGGAAGAAGCCTTGGAAAAAGTTGCTGAGGTAGAACCTGATTTGATTTTACTTGATTTGATGCTACCTAAAATGGACGGCTTAGAAGTGGCTCGTGAGGTACGCAAAACGTATGACATGCCAATCATTATGGTAACAGCCAAAGATTCTGAAATTGATAAAGTCCTAGGCTTAGAATTAGGCGCGGATGACTACGTGACTAAGCCATTTTCCAATCGAGAATTAGTGGCAAGGGTCAAAGCGAATCTTCGTCGTGGTGCCACGGCTACGAGGGAACCAGAAGATGCGGCTCCTGCGGAATTGACGATTGGTGATTTGACCATCCATCCAGAAGCTTACATGGTGACGAAACGAGGAGAAACAATCGAGTTGACACATCGTGAATTCGAACTACTCTTTTACTTGGCGAAGCACCTTGGGCAAGTGATGACAAGAGAACATTTATTACAAACGGTTTGGGGCTATGATTATTTTGGAGATGTACGAACAGTGGATGTAACTGTACGTCGGTTGCGCGAGAAGATCGAAGATAATCCAAGCCATCCAAATTATTTAGTGACACGTCGTGGTGTCGGTTACTATTTGCGTAACCCAGAACAGGAGTAATTGGATGAAAAGAAAAGTCCGCTTTTTTCGATCAGTCAATTTTAAGATCGCTATTACTTTTATTTTGATTTTATTGATCTCGATCGAAATTATTGGCGCCTATTTTATACGTGGATTGGAACGTTCCACGATCAATACATTTATTAAAGATATGAATCAAACGGTGGAATCATTAGCGACGACAATCAGTCCGGAATTAAATCGAAAAGATAACGTAGATGACGAAGAGGTAAATGCGAATATCAAGAGATTCATTGAAAACAGTGCGACTAGCGATATCATCGAAATACGGGTCGTTGACGAAAAAGGGATCATCCGAGGAACAACTGATGTCAATGAACAAAGCGCTGTGGGAAAGAAAAATGATTATGTCGATATCAATGATTTCACAACTAAACGGTATGTTGCTTTAGATAACGACGATAAACGGGTGAATATCAATGTTCAACCGATCCTGTCCCCGACCGGCGATGCCGTTATCGGGGCTCTTTACGTCAAAAGTAATATCGAACAAAAATATTCGGAGATCAATAATACAGCAGTCATTTTCTTTACTGCCTCACTGATTGCTGCGTTTATCTCAATGATCGTCTCCGTTTTAGTTGCTCGTTCGATTACTCAGCCAATCGGTGAAATGAGAGAACAAGCCATTCGAATCGCCAGAGGAGACTACAGCCGGAAAGTCAAAGTGCATGGACAAGATGAACTAGGGCAGTTGGCTGATACCTTCAATCAGTTAGCTGAACGTATCGAAGAAGCTCAAGATACAATGGAAGCTGAACGCAATCGGTTGGATAGCGTGCTGTCTCATATGACAGACGGCGTCATCGCGACAGACCGCAGGGGGAAAGTCATTACGATCAATGATATGGCTGTTTCCTTGCTAGATGTCAAAAATGAGGAAGCAATTGGACAATCGATTTTGACACTTTTGGATATCGAAGAAGAATATACCTTGCGTAAATTATTAGAAGATCCAAACGAAATGGTACTTGACCGTTCAACCAGTACATTGGAGAGCGATCAGATGATCTTACGAGTAGACTTTTCCATGATCCGTCGCGAATCAGGTTTTATCAGCGGATTAGTAGCTGTCTTGCATGATGTGACAGAACAAGAAAAAACAGAACGGGAACGCCGTGAATTCGTTTCTAATGTTTCCCATGAGCTTCGTACACCACTGACAAGCATGCGCAGTTATATCGAAGCATTGAGCGAAGGTGCATGGAAAGACGAAGAAGTAGCACCAAATTTTTTGAAAGTAACATTGGATGAAACAGATCGGATGATTCGAATGATCAATGATCTTCTGAATCTATCTCGCATGGATACAGGAAATACCCAGCTTCAATTAGAGTATGTCAATTTTAACGAGTTAGTGAATTTTGTTCTTGACCGTTTTGATATGATGGTGGGAAACCAAGAAAAAAATTATAAGATCCGTCGCGAATTCACGCAAAGAGATCTTTGGGTCGAAGTAGATACAGATAAAATCATCCAAGTAGTCGATAATATCATGAATAACGCGATCAAGTATTCACCAGATGGGGGAACGATCACCTGTCGCTTATTAGAAACGCATAATAACGTGATTTTAAGTATTACCGACCAAGGATTGGGGATTCCTAAAAAAGATCTGAACCGAGTGTTCGAACGATTTTATCGAGTAGATAAAGCACGTGCTAGAGCACAAGGTGGGACAGGACTTGGATTAGCTATTTCTAGAGAAGTAATCAAGGCGCACCGAGGCGCGATTTGGGCAGAGAGCAAGGAAGGAAAAGGATCGACTTTTTATATCTCGCTGCCATACGAACCTTATGAGGAGGAATGGTGGGAATGAGAATTTCTGAAAAAGTCGTTCGCGTAGGACTTATTTTGATGGTTGCATTAAGTTTATATTTCTCTTATGCCATCTGGCTGAGTCCAGCAGGGAAAAGTTCGATCAGCGTCGATGAGACAAACACTCAAATGATCGAGTCTCAAAGCAGTCGGAAAACTTCTGAAGTTTTTCTTCCGCTTCATGTCACGTGGCACCATTCGGGAACGATCCAAGAAACCAACAGTGAAAATCTCGTGTACCGATTGCAATTGATCATCGATAAAGCAAGATTCGGGAAACTTTCTGAAGTCGTTTCGGGAGATGAATCACAATTCGAACAAGTGAAAAACCTGACATCTGGTTTCGAGTTGGCCTATAATGCGCCTTTTTTGCTAAGAGAATATAAGGAAGCATTTGATTTAGATGTAGACGTCTCGAATTTGGCAAAAGAAAGCGAAAATATGTATTTTACTAGAATACAATTCGATCAAGAAAACAAAAAAATCCGATTTTTGAATTATTCGAACCACCTTGTATATGAAGCGAATATTTCGTTGAATTGGGAGGATATCAACAAAGAATTAACAGCAAACGACACGAAATGGACAGAAATGTCAACAGAACCGTCGACGATCGACACCCAATATGCTACGAAACATTCAATCAAGTTGAAAAAGTACAGCTATATCCTTTCGCAGCAACCCTATACACTTTTTAGAAATGCTTTTTTCCAGAAACCAGATAGCGTGAAGAATAATGATGAAAGCAATGAATTGATTTTTTACGGTGGGAATGAAACGATGTCTATCCATTCGGAAACGCAAGTAGTTGATTTTCGAGGAGAGCTGCCAGAGAAAAAAGAAAATGCTAGTGTATTTTCTGAAAGTTTTCCCTATATTAGCAAATTAGGCAGTTCTTTAGGGAATCTCAGATATTTTGACCGCAGTGACAATACCATCGATTACCGGATCTTCGTGGAAGGCTTCCCGGTTTTTGGGACGGACAGCAGAGGACAGATTGGTGTGGAAGTTGGCGGTGAAACGAACGGTTCGGTGCAAGTGAATATTCAAACCAGTTTGAATACGATTCAAGTACCGATACCGTCAGATGAAGAAGTAGAACTTGCAAGTACGAATGAAATCATCCAGCAGCTGGAAGCTAAGGGAGCAGATAGCAACAAGATTGGTTCAGTAATCGTTGGCTATACATGGCAAAATGTTAAAGAAACGAATCGCGTCGTTGATCTCTTACCTGAATGGTATGTGAAATATGAAGATAACTGGTATTCAGCTAACGACCTTCTGGAAAAATTACCTGGATTGGAGGCGAATTAATTGGATTTTAAAAAAATCGAATGGATATTTTTCGTCGCTTTTTTAGGGTTGAATGTGTTTTTATTCAGCAGTTATCATGATGCGGTATACCAAGAAAACAATGTTATTCGTTCTGATCAGACTGAATCCATCCAACAACGTCTGGCTAGTGACGATATCACTTATACGGGGAAGATTTCTTCTGAGAGCAAGCAAGGCTATTATCTTAGCGCGGAACAGACCAATCTTAGCACTTCATTAGCAAATTATCGCAAGGCTGGTAAAAGCGGATTGTTGGAAAGTGGCGTGTTTTTAGACGGCGATGTTTTGACAAAATCCTTATCCAGCTCAGAATCTGAAAAGAACGTGATTGATCCAGATAAGATCAGCAGTTCTTTGGAAGATTTTTTAGCTAACAAAGACAATATTTTGTTCGGTAATGAGTATGTGTATACGAAAAACTTTTCTCATTTAGAAGAAGAACCACTAGAAATCCAAGCAAGCCAAGAGTATGAAGGTATTCCGTTCAATGATGATACAGCAAAAATCGTTCTTTCTTTAGAAAAAAACGATAACGATTATAGTATCACGAAATACATGCAGACGCATTTATCTGATATCGAGCAGCTGCGTGAAAAGACGGAACTGTATACAGAAGAGGAAGCAATCAATACATTGTACATCAATAACAAAATACCAAGAGGATCAAAAATCTTATGGCGTCAACTAGCTTATTCCTGTATTCTGAAAGTCCGGGAAAAAAATGTGTATGTTCCTGTTTGGCATGTAGCGATCGAAACAAGTGATAAAGTGGTTCAAATCGAGAGCGTCAACGCTTTCAGCAATACGATCGTGACAAACAACACTGTACCAAAAGTGGAAGATCAATAAAAAAGCGAGTATAATGAAAAAAGTTTACAAAGTAAGAAGGGAAGTAGGAGTCAAATGGCTGAAGAAAAAACAGCTTTTAAAATCAGTATCCTAGCAAGTGGAAGTTCGGGTAATTCACTTTATATCGAAAGTGAAAAAAAACGGCTTTTGGTCGATGCAGGACTTAGCGGTAAAAAAATCACTTCCTTGATGGCTCAAATTGATCGGACACCGGACCAATTAGATGGAATACTTGTGACGCATGAACATCGAGACCATATACATGGTGTGGGTGTCTTGGCTCGTAAGTATCATTTGGATGTTTTTGCCAATCAGCAGACTTGGGAAGCGATGGAGCCGCTGATTGGGAATGTACCAGTGGAACAAAAACATCTATTTGAGATGGGAAAAGTAAGAACATTCGGCGATATCGATATTGAGAGTTTCGGCGTCTCCCATGACGCAGCAGCTCCGCAATTTTATCGTTTCCATAAAGAAAACCGTTCATTCGTCATGTTGACGGATACCGGATACTGCAGTGATTACATGCGAGGTGTCATTGAAAATGCCGATGGTTATTTGATGGAAAGTAACCATGATCTTGAGATGTTACGCATGGGGCCTTATCCGTGGAATCTAAAACAGCGTATTTTAGGAGATAGAGGGCATCTTTCCAACGAAGATGGTGCACTTGTCATGACTGATGTGATCGGTAATCGGACCAAACGGATCTATCTTGGTCATCTTAGCAAGGAAAACAATATGAAAGAACTCGCTCATTTAACGATGGAAAATGTTTTGAAAGAAAAAGATTTTGGCGTTGGACATGATTTTGAAATCTATGATACAGATCCAGATGAAGCAACTGAGCTATTTTCGATTTAAACAGTGCAGTCAATAAAAAATAAAAACAGAAGATAAAATCAATTAGTGTTGGTTTTATCTTCTGTTTTTATTTTTCAGAACATTGACAAAACAACCGTGTTATCGGCTGACTACACTGATATGCTGTTTTTCATGTTGTTTATCCAGTATCTCATCTACTAATGCAATCGCGTAATCTGCCATGCTGATCGTACTGTCGCCAGCAGCGTTTCTTTGTAGATAATCATCACTTAATAAATAAGTGCCTGTACGCTTGCCGTGTGGATCAAATAAAGAAGCTGGACTGATATAAGTCCACTGTAGATTTTTAGATTGTTTCAATTTTAGCAATCCTTCGTACATATTGAAAGCTGTTGGATAGAAGGGTGCATTTTTAGGTACTTGGTCAATCATACGAGTCGTCTTTTCTGTATCCAAGAATAACGAAGAGGCACCCCCAACGACGATTAAGTGTGTATCGGTTCCTTCAAGTATCTCAATCAAATGGGACAAAGAAGTTTGATGCATTTCTTCTTTTCCTTTAGGAGCGTTGAAAGCATCAACGACAACATCAAAAGATGCAAGGTCAGTAGCTGTCAACTCAAATAAATCCTTTTGTATAAACGGAACATCTGATGGTAATTTTTCTGGATGACGCACGATTGCCGTCACATCTAACTCTCTGGACAATGCTTCGTCTAAAATAAATGAACCTGCATGACCAGTAGCGCCAATGATTGCGATTTTCATAAAAAACCTCCTTTTTTATTTCTGTCCATTGTAAGCAGTTACTGGATATTCGTCAAAGAATCCGTTTTTTGAAAAGCTTAGTGCGCATTCCTTTCATGGTTCGTGTTCATTAGGTATAGTTAAATTAAGAAAACTGGTTAATCAAATAGAAGATGAAGGAGATAAGAAATGAAAGAGTGGTTAGATCGTGCCTTTTTACCAATGATAACATCTGTTGTGAATCTTAGACCCTTAACTGCTTTGCGTAATGGAATGACTTATACGATCCCGATAATTATAGCTGGCTCGCTGTTTTTCTTATTTGCTCATTTTCCTGTAGATTACATCGCTCAGTGGATAGACAAAACAGGATTTTCTATGTATTTTACACAAGTATACCAGGCTACATTTGACGTGATAGCCTTTTGGATCGTTTTTGCTATTGCGTATGCTTATGCAAAAGAAGAAAACATCGATCACTTGCCAGTCGGCATGACAGCCTTGTCTGCTTACCTACTACTTATTCAGCCACTTAATGTTCAGGGAGAGATAGATAATATCTGGACAGGCGGTGAAGGGATACTAGGAGCAGTTGCAACCGGGCTCCTCATCGGATGGGGCTATGCACGTTTAGCAAGATTTGCGAAAGGGTGGAGGCAAAGAGGGAAGATTCCTGAAAATGTTTGGCAGTCTTTTACTTCATTGATTCCAATACTTGCTATAGTCATTTTTACGCTTATAGGTTCAGCTGTTTTTCAACAGTTGTTCGGGATGACTGTTATTCAAGGAATATGGACGTACGTCCAGCTTCCGATCCAATCGTTGATAGACACGTTATTCGGTGTGCTTTTATTAGGTTTTTTTGTCCCGTTTTTATGGCTATTTGGTCTTCATGGATCTGCGATGGTCAATGGGTTGGTTAGTCCGATCTTACAAGCAAACTCATTAGCAAATGCAGAAATCTTAGCCTCTGGAAAAGAATTGACTGTGGCAAATGGCGGGCATATCGTTACTCAGCAATTTCTTGATCAATTCATGACTGTTACCGGAGCAGGTTTGACGTTAGGGGCTGTATTTTTTATGATGTTTTTTGCGAAATCGAGGAAATACCGAGAATTAGGAAAACTTTCTCTTTTACCAGCCTTTTTCAATATCAATGAATCGATTATTTTTTCCACACCGATTGTGATGAACCCGATGATGGCTGTTCCTTTTATTTTCGCGCCGATCCTCTCAGGATTGATTACCTATTCCGCTTTATATTTTGGATTTGTTCCTTTATTTACAGCGGTCCAAGTTCCTTGGACAACACCGCCGATCCTCTCGGGTTTTTTAGTAGGCGGAGTGCCTGCAGCGATTTTACAAGGTATCGTGCTGGCAATTAGTTTTTTTATTTATTTCCCATTTTTGAAAAAAATAGATTCTGCAAACTTCAAAAAGGAAAGACAGACAAAAAATGCTGGAACAGCAGAAAAGATCATCGACTAAAAAAACAAAAATACTCCTGTCGCTTTAGATTGGAAAAATCACCAATCTAGGATGACAGGAGTATTTCTAATCATGTTTATACCAGTCCTTTTTGGACAGCTAATTGAACAAGAACAACTAATGTGTTCATTCCTACGTGTGTGATCATTGATGTCCAGATCCGACCAGTAGCTTTGTACTCTAGGCTGAAGAAGAAACCTAAGAAAAAGTAAATCAGCAAATGACCATCATTATGAGCGAACGCAAACAGCAAAGAGCTGATCACTGCCCCGACCCAAAAATTTGAATACCGGCTGATGATCCCCAGTATGCTGCGGCGGAATACGAACTCTTCCATGATGGGTCCTGCAATAGTTGTCGCCAAAATAAAAGCAGGTGCTTCCATGATCATCTGGATGATATTTTGTGTATTCTCAGAAGGGGTTGCTTCGCCAAACAATACAGATTCCAGCATGACAGCGATGCTTTGCAGAAGCAATGCGACAAAGATCCCAACTAATCCATAAATAACGATCTTTGGAACAGAAGCTTTTTTTACTGCTGATTCGATCGCTAAAGGCTCACGTTGCTTAAAATAAAAAATAGCTAGGACAACCGCGCCCAATATATACATGACTGCAGTTGCTGTGATCAATTCAGACGTAGATTTTACAAGTCCTATCGAAGCGAGGATCAAGGGTGAGATAAAAATTAAACCATAGCAAAAAATGCTGAGGAAACTATATTTTTTTAAAGACATGTAATTCCTCCTTTTAAGGGATAACAAGCATGCAAGGCAAGCTTTTATCGATTGATTTCAATTATATCATAATTTCAATAAGCAACTGTCAGAATAAAATTTCTTTTCTTTGATTTAAAAGCTTGCAAAAAAGAGGGAGAATGAGTATTATTAAAAATGTAGGTTAGCACTCGAAGGTTAAGAGTGCTAACGAATTAAAAAAAGAGTTATCGGAGGGATTTATCGTGTTAAAACCATTAGGTGATCGCGTCATTATCGAAGTCGCAAAAGAAGAAGAAAAAACTGTCGGAGGAATCGTTTTAGCTTCTTCAGCTAAAGAGAAACCCCAAACTGGGACAGTTGTTGCAGTCGGTGAGGGCCGTTTGTTGGAAAACGGTGAAAAAGTTCCTGCCGCTGTGAAAGCAGGCGACCAAGTTATGTTCGAAAAATACGCCGGTACAGAAGTAAAATACGAAGGAAAAGAATATCTGATCGTCGCAGGAAAAGATATCATGGCGATTGTTGAGTAAATTTTGAAGATAGAAAAAATAATCAAAAATAATCGATGAGGTGAATCAATCATGGCAAAAGAATTGAAATTTGCAGAAGACGCACGCGCAGCTATGTTACGCGGGGTAGATAAATTAGCAGATACAGTGAAAGTAACATTAGGACCTAAAGGCCGAAATGTCGTACTAGAAAAATCTTACGGCTCTCCATTGATCACAAATGATGGTGTGACGATCGCAAAAGAAATCGAGTTAGAAGATCATTTTGAAAACATGGGTGCAAAACTTGTATCAGAAGTAGCATCAAAAACAAATGATATTGCCGGTGACGGAACAACGACAGCAACTGTTTTGACACAAGCAATCGTTCGCGAAGGTTTAAAAAACGTAACTGCAGGTGCTAATCCTCTAGGCATTCGTCGCGGGATCGAATTGGCAACAAAAGCCGCAGTGGAAGAGTTGCATAATATCTCAACTGTTGTTGATTCAAAAGAAGCCATTGCACAAGTAGCAGCTGTTTCTTCAGGATCTGATAAAGTTGGACATTTGATTGCTGATGCAATGGAAAAAGTTGGAAACGACGGTGTCATCACAATTGAAGAATCAAAAGGAATCGAAACAGAACTAGATGTTGTAGAAGGTATGCAATTTGATCGTGGTTACTTATCACAATATATGGTAACAGATAACGACAAAATGGAAGCTGTTTTAGAAAACCCATATATCTTGATTACAGACAAAAAAATCTCTAACATCCAAGACATTCTGCCATTGTTAGAACAAATCTTGCAACAATCACGTCCATTATTGATCATTGCTGACGATGTAGATGGCGAAGCATTACCAACGCTTGTTTTGAACAAGATCCGCGGAACATTCAATGTAGTAGCTGTAAAAGCTCCTGGCTTCGGTGATCGTCGTAAAGCAATGCTTGAAGATATCGCTATTTTGACAGGTGGTACAGTAATTACTGACGATCTAGGTCTAGAATTAAAAGATGCAACAATCGAAAACTTAGGAAATGCGTCTAAAGTTGTTGTAGATAAAGACAATACAACGATCGTAGAAGGTTCAGGAGAAAAAGAAGCCATCGAAGCGCGTGTGCAATTAATCAAAAACCAAATTGCTGAAACAACTTCTGATTTTGACCGCGAAAAATTACAAGAACGCTTAGCTAAATTAGCAGGCGGTGTAGCTGTTGTTAAAGTCGGTGCAGCTACTGAAACAGAATTGAAAGAATTGAAATTACGCATTGAAGATGCATTGAATGCTACACGTGCCGCAGTAGAAGAAGGAATGGTCTCAGGTGGTGGTACAGCTCTAGTGAACGTTATCAGTAAAGTTTCTGCTGTAGAAGCAGAAGGAGACGTGGCAACAGGTATCAAGATTGTTGTTCGTGCCTTAGAAGAACCAATTCGTCAAATCGCTGAAAACGCTGGTTATGAAGGATCAGTGATTGTTGATAAATTGAAGAACGTAGAACTAGGTACTGGTTTCAACGCTGCTACTGGAGAATGGGTAAACATGGTTGAAGCAGGTATCGTAGACCCAACTAAAGTAACACGTTCTGCCTTGCAAAATGCCGCTTCCGTTTCTGCCTTGTTATTAACAACAGAAGCAGTCGTTGCAGATAAACCAGAACCAGCAGCACCAGCAGCTCCTGCAATGGATCCATCAATGATGGGCGGTATGATGTAAGAAAAGCACCTTGCTTATCTAGCGTAGCCCATTATTTGAGAAAGATAGATAAAAAGTAGAAAAGGAAGCGAAATACTTCTTTTTCTACTTTTTTTGTATGCTTATTCATAATAAATGTTATTTAAAGGGTATCATTTGCTTTTGCGAGTAGTTGGAAACTATACTATTTATAAAGGATTATGCATATTTTTTGAATTTGCATAGTTATTTATTTTATCTGATAAAAACAGATAGCCAGATAGGAATAACTAAGCTATATTTATAATATCATTATAATGTATGCGTATTCGAAACGGAGCTTCGGTAACAATAAAAACAGGAGGAGAAAAAATGAATGGATTAATGAGTTGGATGGAGAAGTATATTTTGCCAGTTGCAACGAAAATCGGGTCGGAGAAACACTTGGTTGCATTGAGGGATGCTTTTATTGGTACAATGCCAGCTACGATGGCAGGAGCAATTGCTGTTTTACTGAACGCATTTATGCGGGATTTTCCGAATACGTATCTAGGTGAAGGGAATGCAATCACGACATTTTTTACCCCAGTCATTGGCGTAAATGGATTGATCTGGAATGGTACTTTAGCTATTATGGCAGTGGTCTTTGCCTTATCACTAGGAGCGAATCTAGCGAAAGCCTATGAGGTCGATCCTGTCTCAGGAAGTATTGTTTCTCTGGTTGCTTTTATTATTGGCTTACCCGATGCAGCAACAGCGGTGTTGACATTGCCCGAGAAGCTTTCGCAAGACGCAGCAGATTTGATTACTTCTGCAGGTGGTGTGATTGCTGGAACGCCAGACGGAGGACAAACATTATCAGTAGGCGCATGGGGCTATTTTAATTTTGGTAAATATATGGGTGGGTCTGGTTTGTTCACTGCTATGATCTTTGGATTTATTTCTGTCATTATTTTTGCGATTTTGATTAAGAAAAAGATCATCATACGGATGCCGGATTCTGTGCCACCTGCTGTAGCAAGAGCTTTTGCGGCGATTATTCCTGCATTAGTTTCTTTATACGTCGTTGGTGTGATTAATTATATCTTTAGACAAACAGCTGGCGAGCCGCTGATTGACTGGATTTCTGAAGCCATCCAATCTCCTTTGATGAACTTGTCACAAGGTTACGGAGCGGTCTTTATCATTGTTCTTCTTGTGCATGTTCTTTGGTTTTTTGGTCTTCACGGCACAAATATCATGTCGCCCGTTTTGCAGACCTTATATGGTACCGCGATGGTCGAAAACACGAATGCCTTTCAAAATAATGAGCCCATCCCTTTCAAATGGGTGGCAGGTTCTTTTGAAGCTTTTGTCTGGCCGGGGGGAGCTGGAGTCACGCTGGTGTTGATCGTTATGATTTTATTTTTATCTAAACGGGCAGATTATAAAACGGTAGGAAAGTTGGGGCTTGCACCAGGAATCTTCAATATCAATGAACCAGTGATGTTTGGTCTTCCAGTTGTGTTGAATCCGCTGTTGATGATTCCGTTCATCTTGGCACCTCTTGCGACTGCAACGATCGCCTATTTTGCCACGATGGCTGGGCTTGTTCGTCCGGTTGTAGTAAATGTGATTTGGGTCATGCCAACGATCATTAGTGGATTTTTAGCTACTGCGGGAGATTGGCGAGCCATCGTTTTAACAATCATTAATTTAATAGTAGCTGCTTTGATCTGGGCGCCATTTATTTTAGCAGCAAACCGCTTAGATCCAAATTTAGGTGAACCAGAGGAATAGAACTTTTCTATTGCAAAACAAACTCCTTGATATGAGACGCGTTTCATACACTATACTCAAAGTATCAAAAGGAGGGCTTGCAATGAATACCTATGTAGAGATAACAGATGGCACAACGAACAATTATTTTTATGCGTTTGTCGAGTTTAAAGAATCCATATTAACGTTGTACAGTTTTCAAGGACTGAATAAGAATATAGTAAAAGAAATACCGATGAATGAAATCGAAACGTTGACAAAAGATATATATTGGGGTGGACAGCGGATTAGTTTTTCTCATGATGGAAAAATGTATCAGTTTTTTGAATGCGGTCCAGCTGTGGTAGACTATTTACAAGAAAATCTTTTTGTATAGGTGGCGAAGCAGCAGTGGCAAATATTCGAGATATCGCAAAGCTCACAGGTTATTCAGTTTCTACTATTTCACGTGTAATCAATGGACATCCATATGTAGATGAGGAAAAAAGGAAAGAAATACTTGCGGTCATGAAAGAAGTCGATTATATCCCTAATGCAAAAGCCAGACAGTTGAGTTATGGAAAAACGAAAAGTATCGGAGTAATCTTGCCTTATACCAACCATCCGTACTTTGATCAGCTGATCAGTGGGATCATTGAAGAGGCGTTTGATTATGATTACAAAGTGACGCTTTTACCGACGGGTTATCAGAAAGAAAAAGAGCGAAGCTACCTTGAAGAATTTGCAGCTAAAGCGTTCGATGGTTTGATCATCACATCTCGTGCCAATACACTAGAAGATTTGCTAGATTATCAAAAATATGGTCCTCTAGTTTTTTGTGAAGAAATCAAGGAAAAACAGGCAAGTTGCGTCTTTATTGATCGAGAACAATCGATTACAGAAGGTCTTTCTTATTTGAAGCAGCAAGGGGTAAAACGATTGGGCATCACATTGGGGCGAAGTGGCAGGCTGAGTTATAATTCAAAGATCACTTTGCAACTATGTCGTCGACTTTTTCCATTTTTTGATGAGTCACTTGTTTTTTGGGATTGCATAGATGCAGAGAAAGGAAAACAAGCAGGTATCTTTTTTAAAGATCATAGAGTTGATGGGGTCTTTACAAATTCGGATATGGTCGCAGCAGGCATCTTGCAAAGCTATCTGCAAGATAAGACACCAGTGGTGATTGGACGCGATAATTTGCTGATCAGCGAGCTTCTTGGCTTTCCAACGATCGATCACCATCTGGAAGCTTGCGGAGAAATGGCTTTTCAATTGTTTCTTACAGAAAAAAAGGATAAAGTGAAAATACCTTATACGTTTATTCAGCGCTGAATTTTGGCAAAACACTTGTAAAAAATGAATCAGACACCAAATGTTAGTATAAAAAATCTAACTTTGGTGTCTGATGTTTTGTTGTTCGGTCGTTTTTGTCGGATCATGTAAACTATTATGCCTTTTTTTGGATGATTTCATTTAATGCTTTCGCTGCACCTTGACCACTTCGTTCGTCATAATATGCACTGAATCGTTCATCGGCCTCGTACATCATCCCTAATCCTTTATGCACTTCTGGCTGATATTCAGACCAGCTGTAAGATAACCACTTCTTATGAGCTTGAAAGATGCGATCTGCTAAGTTTTCATCTGCAGAGGCTTGTAAATAAAGAGTGAGATCAGCTAACATCTGCTTTTCAACAGTTTGCATTTCTTCATACGTTTCTTTATCCATATTCATCCATTTTTCGTTGGATGCTGTAACCTTTTCTTCCCCGTATTTTTGTCGAATCTCTTGTCCATAAGTTTCTTCATTTTCTTTCAATTTTTGTTGTTTGAACCCTTCAAATTTTTCTTTATCACTCATTTTTCTTCCTCCTTCGTACCTATCAAGTGTTTGTTGGACAGTTGCCAAGAGGATGTCGATTTGTGCCCGTTTTTCTAGAAGCATCTGCTGATGTTCGATTAAAGCTTTCTGGTGGTCAAAATACGGATTATCTAAGATTTCTTGAATATCCTCCAACTTGAATGCCAACGTTCGATAAAATAAGATATGTTGCAGACGATCGACTTCTTTTTTGCCATAAATCCGATAACCTGAGGAATTGATCCTAGCTGGCTTTAGCAGTCCAATCTCATCATAAAAGCGCAAGGTTCTCGGACTGACTCCCGATATCTCTGACATTTTCTTTATTGTGTATTCCATTATTTTTCCTCCTGACAAATGTAAGCATAATCCTTTACGTAACGAGAAGGTCAAGAAAAAAGTGTATTTTTTTCTCATAAAATTATGTTATACTATTAAGTGATAAAAGGTAAATCCTTTTGTTTTTTAAGGTTCAATTGTAACCGATTCCTTCATGTTGGGGACGACGGGGAATATATATGGGATTGAATCTAAATCGACTATATAGAAAAGAGGAATGAGATGAAGCTAATCGAAACACCTGTGAATAGTAATTTAAATATTAAGACATTTTATCCTAAAGTAGTAGAATTCTTTTTTGGGAATACGGCCATTAATTATTACAAATTATTTTCGTTAGATCGGACACAGTTGCTGCTAGTGGACACATATGACAAAAAGCAAGTTGTGATGATCAATACGAAGAAAAAAATCACAAGGCAAGAAATCGACTATGCGATTCATCACGTTTTAAAAATGACACGGGAAGATGTCAAAGTCCATATAGGAGTGAAACAGGAGCTGGAACGTGCCGGAATACAATTCAAACGTCCAAATAAAGATATTGTAGTTGTCGAACAAAAGAATCCGATGGATTGATGTCCTAACGACTAAACAGTATGCTAAACCGCTCCATATTTATGATGTATACAGCAAAAAGAGGTTGTGAAAAAGCTGTTCTGCATCACGTAATAAGAACAGCCAAACGAAAATAGTTCGTCATATTTTTTGTTTGGTTGGGCTTATTACCGCAGATGCAAGCTTTTGAACACCGTTTAAGGAAGAGGTTGTGAAATCAGCGTTTTGACCTGAGTATTAGAGAAACAAACGGAAAAATAGTTCCTCATATTTTGCCGTTTGTTGAGCTAATACCGAAGGTCAGCTGATGGAACACCGTTTAAGGAAGAGGTTGTGAAAAAGTCGCTTAGTTTCGAGTATTAAGAAAAATTTTGTGAAAATGGCTTTCCACATTTTTGCATAAATTTGGCTTAATACCGAGAAACTGGCTTTTGAACACCGTTTACCAAGAGGTCGTGAGCCTGCCGTTCAGCTCCGAGTCACAAGAAACAATTTCAAAAAACAGCTTCTTATGTTTTATGGATATTGTGACTTGTGACCGAGGAGTTGGCAGGAGAACACCGTTTATTCGGAAAAAAGGGAATGTGACAGACTTTTGTCGCAGCCCTTTTTTGCGATTCAATTATACGAACAGTTGTGGTTTAATTGACGGCAGCTTTTTTCTTTCAGGTCTTTTTAAAAGCAAGTGAAACTTCTTATTTTCATGAGCTTTTTTCAATTCAAGGTACAACTTGACATAATCTGTCTTTCCTTCCAAAAAATTCACTACATAATAACTTGTATCCGTTTCTTTGGGCATAAGATGTACAGAAGAGACGATCAGAAAATCAATGGGTTGTATTTCTTCATAGGATAATTCCTTCAGTTCGATAAAGGACAAGTCTTTTAAAAAATTCTTGATATCTTGGGTAAAAAAATAATTTGTTTCCATCACTAAAGAAACTTGTAACTTAGTTGAATTTTCATTGTCCTCGCAACATTGCAAAGTCAGCCATGCAAATATTTCAGCTAAATCGTTACAGCAAATAGAAAGCCATTGATAATTATGTCGCCGCCCCATCTTATTCAAGAAAAAGGTAAAATGCTCTTTTAAATAGTAATAACTTGAAGACTTCTTTTTATGAAAGTAATTCATTAGAAAGAAGAGTGTCGGTACACGCTTTGGAAAAAGATAATAACAAAAAAGAATATTAAATAAATGGAGGTGAACAATTTGATTGTGTTGAAAAACACGGTCATCAGGAAAAATCTCAGTTTGCCAATAATTGTCAAGTTCTTTCAATAAGGAAGAAAGCAGCTGTCCTTTTTTGTCGAATATGTCTAAAGCTTCATTAAGAGTAGGCTTCTCATATTGAAAGGTCGGTGCATAAAACACCATAAATTGTGCAAAACGAAATTCACTATCTTGATGAGAGGCGGGAATAGAAAAATGTTCACCAAAAAGGCATTTTATTCGATGATCATTACTAAAAACTGCTTCGCTATAGCGAGGGTCATCCTCTACATAGTGACCTTGTGCAATTCGCTGAGTGGTAATCCCAGCAAAAAGACAAACTTCTTTTTTTCCTACGAAACTCCAATTTAAAGATGTATGCTTAGTAAGTTCAGCCAATTTTTTTAATAACTCAGATTTTGAGACGTAAAAAGCATAATCTTCATTTCCGCGAGAAGCTGCCCAAAGAATATTGAATAATATCAAGCGAATCAAGCGTTCGTCTCCTTTGAAAGATAATTGGCTGCGATTAAAAATGACATCGAATTCCTGTACATAATCGGCTAATGACTGCAGATGCCGCATAGCAGAAGCACGACTAATGAAATTTTCTTGGCAGAATTCCATCAGATTTTTCTCTGGATAGAAAAGAGAAGATTTAATCGCGCGATAAGGGAGGCTCTGCTGGATAAGATAGGAATAATAATAATCATAGTTTAAATCAATTGGCAGATTCTGATTGATCTTGTTTTTTGACAATAATTTGAATCCAGAAAAGCAAAAGTCATCAAATTCATTCTCCATTTCATTCAATATATTTTTTACGACACTAGAAGATAAATCAAGTTTTTTACTGATTTCTTTGATAGTTAATTCATGTTGCTCCTCCAATAGATGAAAAATTGCTAACTTGCGGCGTTCTTTCTGGGTAAACACAATATTGAAAAACATAGGACCTCCTTTTTGATTGCTTATTTCTTTAAATAATTAAAAATACAAATATTTTATAAACTATTATTCAACTCCAGATCATTTCTAGATACCTCTTCATTTTTCTTTATATCCGCTTAAATTATATTTTTCTCATTTTTTTAGTTTTATTCCCATTTTATTGTCTCAAATTTGATCGATAAATACAATTTATTTGAGAAAACACTTCCATTTTTTATGAGTTAATGTTTTTTATTAAGTTGGTTGCTACCTTTTATTATGGATTTAATGGCTGTTTACGGTATTTTTTTGTTATTATATTTTTTAACAACCTCTTTCTAATCTATTTGCAATCTTATTTTAATTAAGTTAAATTTTAGTTGTCGGATAAAAGATGAGAACGACTATATCGGAGCTTTTTGAAAAAATCTCACTAATATTCAAGAAGGGGAAGAGAGGAAATGAAAAAAACGAAAACTGTCTCACATTATGGCAGTGTAGTTTTTATGGTTGCTGTCCTATTTTTATCGCAACTTACGGGACTGTCGCAAATCGCTTTTGCCAAGACTGAGTCTGAAAAAGTAGTAGCTGATGAACATGCGAATATTGTGATCGATTACGAAATGGATGAGGAACTGAAGCAGATACAATGGAGTATGACATATGAGAAGCATGCAAAAGATGAAGCTGAATATCAAATGCAATTTAAGCTGGAAATAGTTGAACACGAAGGATTATTACTGAGAGAAAGCATTCAGGAAATCGAACGAACCTTTGGAAAAGTAGGACCAGTTGATGAGGAATGGTACTACGCAGGTGATTTTTCTTCAGAGAATGAGAGAATTGCAATCGTTTTTAAAACCCTCATAGTAGAAGAATACAATCAATACCATCTAAAAATTACGCCAAGACTAATGAAACAAACAGGAGATGAATTAGAAGAGATATTCATCGGTGACCAGACAGAGTACGTAGTCGCAGTCGATTTATCGGAAAATACTGCCGTACCTGAAATAAATGGGGAGCCTACTGAGATTTCTGATAAGCCAGAAGCATCAAGAGAAGAACCAGTGGAAGAAGCTCAAACAGAAGCGGAAGAAGTTGAAAACTATGCCGCTCCCAGTATATTAGATCCCAATTTGAATGGTGCTTTTGCAGATGCTATTCCTTTAAATCACTTGTTTGCAAGACCAAGTCATATTTTCACACTTGCACCTAATGTCGCAACATTAGATTAAGACTACCGATTAAGTTATATGACGCCTTCAAATTTGAGTTCATTGCTATATAACAGAGGGCATATGGTTTCAACAAGTTCTAATAGGATTGATTTTACGAACATGTCTACGGATATCGGATTTACAAGTTATCTCTATTTTGATGAAGATACAGAGGGAATCACGTTCTTTCTTCATGATGGGAATCCTACTAATTTGTTTTTCAGCAGACGGGGTATCTACAATATGTATGATCCTACAGCAGGGCATTCACCTAAGTCATTAGGAGCGTATTATCACCCAGACCTTTTGACAGGTATAGCTCCTATTGATAAGTATATAGCGAATGGAATGATTCTTGAATTCGATAATAAAATTTCTACTGGCCCTCTTCTAAATATCAATGCATTAGGAGATCGAGAATTCTCTGGTGCCCATATTGCAGCAGCGTCTTCAGGTAATCCGACTACTAAATCTTTTAAAAAAGACTTTGGCATAAACAGTGAATTTTCGACTAACAGCTGGTGGAAATTGGATATCAACATTACCCCAGCAGGGATGCTTACCTTTACAATGGAGGATCTGCGCCAAACAGGAGGATATGGCATAACAGAAGGCACCATCAATATCAATGACTATTTTACCAATCTTCCATCGAAGAAACTATACTGGGGATTCACTGCGACTGCTGAATTTTCTCTTCTTAGTCCTCGTGCAGATGCAGCAATCTTTTTAACCAATCCACGATTTGAGGTCCAAGGGGAATTGGTGCATGAAATTACAACGCAAGAGCAAGGCGTGACGGTGAATGTGAATGGCAAAAAAATCCCTATCAATACAGAATTGGAACACGCAGTTACATTTTACAACGAAGAAGGCGATGGTAGTATCTTCCTTAATCCTAGTGAAGATAATGGCATCACTATCTTGACTTCTGATGAAGAAGAAAGCAAATCCAATCCTTTTGAGTTTACTGAATTAATCTTATCAGAAGATGGCTATCAACCATATTTTACGTATCAAGAACTAGATAGTAACGGTGAAAATGCTACAAGAATAGATGTAAATGCTTTTTATGATTCATCCACCCAGCGCTTTTATCCAGAGGAAGCTATCGAGATTCCTATAGGAACAGAAGTGACGTTGCATTACAAAACAAAAGTAAAATCAGAGTTTCAAGGGCTTGAATATCATAACGTCTATGAGCGGGTAGAGTTTATTGGGAGAACAGGCACTACAACCGGTGAGTATTATCATGCTCAAGTCGAACATGCAGTTGAATACGAGATTCAGCGTGAACCTAACCACCCACCAGAAATTGACAACTTACGAACGACAAATGCAGTGTTTGGCGAAAAAGATACATTTATTGATTTTCAAGATCCGTTCCACTTTACATTTGATTATCTTGATCCAGACTTAGATCGTTTGTATTACAGTGTATGGATCAATGATGAGTTATTGATTGAAAATCAGATAATCACAGATGCAGAAGAAGAATTCAAAATGCATCAATCAAGAGGGTTCAAAATCGATCTAAAAGATTCAGATGGTGTTTTCAAACTAGGAGAAAATACAATCAAGCTCACCCTTACTGATAATCGGCCTATCAATGATGAGATCACTTATCTAGAGCTAAATGGAACCTTCACTGTTGAAGGATTTATCGGATTTGAATTCGTGACAGAAGAATACAGCTGGAAGTATGCTCGATCACAATTGCCAATGAACAGAAAAGCACAAGCTCGTGAAGAAGGGATGCGTGTTGTTACTAGAAACACGTTGAATACATCGGATTCATATAGAGTGACCGTATCCGCTGAAGAACTAAATCATCTGGATATGCAACATGCGATTAGTGAAGAGTATCTTGTGTTCAAAAATGAATGGGGTGAAATCGCACTTTCTGCTTTAACGCTTGAGATTGACAAAAAGTATGAATTTTCGGAGGAAGAAGGGCTATTGCTGCGGCTAAACAATCAAGATGAGTTAGGTGTATATTCTGGAACGATCACGTGGAAAATTGAAGATGTGTTATAGCAAGAAGCTAGCTTTGAAAGGGGGGATCGTATGGCTGGCTAGATACTAGAAAAAAAGTGGAAAGGAGAAAACAATGAAATCAAAAATCCGATACTGGATAATTTCTGTTCTTCTTCTACTCCTGTTCTCGTTATCGATGCCAGTGGTGAATGCTGCTACCCAAGCTGGTGAAACGCATGCAGTCATAGAAATCAATGAACGGGAGATAGGAAAGCAGACTGAAATGGGAGAAGAAAAACAGAAAAGCAGTTTTCCAGAGGCAAGTGAAGCAAAGGCAGGATTAATTTCATTTGCTGGGACGCTGTTGATTATCGGCGTTATTTTAGTCTATCGTCATCAAATACGTGGAGGCGAAAAACATGAAAAATAGATTTTCGCTAGCGTTATGGAGTGCATTATTCATAGGAATGTTTAGCTGTTCTTCTGCTGTTCACGGACAGACCGAGGGCACGACTTCTCTGAAAATCATTCCTTTGAATGAAGAATTTCCACGGATGCTATACATTGATGATTTACTGTTCGTATCGCGCTATACAGATGAACACAATCAAATCCATCGAGAGAGCAACGATTTATCGATTACCTTTCTTGATTCTCGAAAAGAGAGCACAGAATGGCAACTACAACTGAAAACAGAAGACTTCCGTTGTAAAAAAGATGGCCATCTTTTGACTGCCGATTATCAATTAGGCAGAGGCATGTTCAGCGGAAAGAACGAAGAAGCTGTCGAAGGATTGGAAGCTTTCGAATATGATCACCAAGATGCAGGAAAAGAGTATCGTACGATCATCCAGTCAACAGGAAACAAAGAACGTGGAATCGTTACATATACGATTCCTGGCGAGCAGTCAACACTCTCTTTTCCTGAGGGGACATCTAGTGGTCATTACTACTCGAAACATTATTGGCGATTTGTGAATGCAGAATTTTGATGAGAAAAAAGGAGGACAAAAAATGAAAAAATTAGTAGGGGTTTTAAGTACAAGTGCGATGTTATTTACATGTTTTGCACCAACAGTCATGGCAGCAGAATTTGGTGAACCGATAGATGGAACGACTAGAGTGGAGATCACTGACTTTTTAG
Organism: Enterococcus sp. HMSC076E04; assembly: GCF_001814285.1. Classification (NCBI taxonomy): domain Bacteria; kingdom Bacillati; phylum Bacillota; class Bacilli; order Lactobacillales; family Enterococcaceae; genus Enterococcus; species Enterococcus sp. HMSC076E04. The sequence goes on from NZ_KV815578.1 coordinate 50,542, forward strand.
TAGTGGATGATCTTCCAACTTACCCAGGAATTTTTACACTAGATTCTGTTCCTGATATCGATTTTGGTGAACATACGGTTGCGCAAATCAGCGCAAATACAACTGTCAATGGTACTTTTGATGGCGCATTGCAAGCTTCCGATTTTCGTCCGCTAGAAGCCAGCAAAACAGAAGCTTTAGAATTGATCAGCGAATACACTGGTGTTGAAGATACAACAGAGCTGACAGCAGCTTGGGAGAATGCTGTAGTTGCGAGAGATTGGGTATTGACAGTCAGTGCAACAAACTTAACAGATGATATTGCTTCTGCTCTTACGATCAATGGAGAAAATGTATTAGAATCTGCAACAACTCTTCCGATATCTTATGTTTCCGGTACATTTGATCATATAAGTGAGCTCACATCAGAAGCGCCAACACTAACAGTCAAAGCGAATACATCGGTTGGAGAGTATACTGGGACAGTTACTTACACAGCAGTTGATTCGATCTAACAGCAGTATTTCAAGTAAAATAATTTGTTTTACTTGTAAACAACCGCAAAGGGATGGAGCGGATAAGCTAACTCCATCCTTTTTACATAAAATGGAGGGATGAAAAGTGAGACGACATTTAGTATTGGTTTTGATAACTTTGTTAATACAGCTAGTTTTTCCTGGAATCGTCGTTTTTGCTGATGAAAATCATGGAGCAGACTATAGCGTCCATCCTATTTTACCGGACAATCAGCGAGAAGGACGTTCATTCTTTGATTTACGAGTAGAACCTGGAACAAAACAGACACTACAGATCCAGATCAATAATTTTTCTGATCAGGAGCAAACGTACTTTATCAATGTCAATACAGCTCAGACAAACGGAAACATAGTGATTGACTACGGACAAAATGAATTACCAGAGGAATCAATCGTTCAGCAACCCATCTGCGCATTGGTCGATTATCCAAAAGAAGCAGTGATCCCAGGGAATAAAGCAGGAGTCGTTACTTTAGAAGTGCAAGCACCTGATACTTCCTTTGATGGAATCTTATTAGGCGGGATCCAAGTGAAAAAAGATTTTTCAGCCGAAAAAGAAGAAAGTAATCAGCCTTTTTTTAGCGAATACGCTTATGTGGTTGGGTTGATGATGAGCGCAAATGACAAGGAAGTTGTGCCGGATCTGAAGTTGAATGAGGTACGTTCCGAAGTGATCACCAATAATGCTGGTGTGGTTGCTGTGCTAGAAAATCCTCAACCAATCAATATCAAGGGAGTGAATGTTGAAGCAACTGTTCACTCAAAAGGACAGGAAGAACCGATAATGACACGAAAAATCGAAAATGGTGGTATTGCTCCTGAATCAGTTTTTGCTATGCCTATTTATCATGGGGAAGCTGGAAATACGAAACCTTTAGAATCGGGGGATTATCAACTTTTAGTCGAAGCGCAAGATGAGACAGGGCAAAAGTGGTTGCTGACAAAAGACTTTACGATTACGAAAGAACAAGCAAGATCAGTCAATCATGAGGTTTTTACTGTAGAAAATAATACAAATTCTTTGTTGTATATCATTATTGGAGCCCTAGCAGCGGTTCTTTTAGTCGGTGGTTTCTATGTATATCGCAGAGGAAAGAAATTCCGCAGAAGGTGATTCATATCGAATATTAAGTGAAATCTGTTTTATAAGAAGTAGTAAAAATAAGAGTAGGGGCTGTGACAAAAGTCTTGTTGCAGCCCTTTTTTCAGAAAATAATGAAGATTTCTTTTCCTATTAATTTTTTTTGTTATAATGGGTAGGAAATGAAAACTTGCCAAGAGGAGTAATACAAGATGAATAATACTTACCCAGACGACAGTTTGACGCTGCATACGGATCTATATCAAATCAATATGATGCAGACATACTGGGAATTAGGTCGAGCTGATTTACATGCTGTTTTTGAATGTTATTTTCGAGAAATGCCTTTTAACCACGGGTACGCGGTTTTTGCAGGATTGGAACGGTTAGTCAATTATTTAGAGAATCTGACGTTTAGTGATTCTGATATTGCTTACTTACGTGGCTTAGAAGTCTATCCTGAAGGGTTTTTGGAGTATTTACAAAATTTTGAATTTAAAGCAACGGTTCGTTCTGCTCGTGAAGGTGAATTAGTTTTTGCAAATGAACCATTGATCCAAGTGGAAGGTCCTTTGGCACATTGTCAATTAGTAGAAACAGCACTGTTGAATATGGTCAATTTCCAAACGTTGATCGCGACAAAAGCAGCTCGAATCAAATCTGTGATCGGAGAAGATCCGCTCTTGGAATTTGGGACTAGACGAGCACAAGAATTGGATGCGGCAGTCTGGGGAACTAGAGCGGCATATATCGGCGGAGCAGATGCTACAAGCAATGTACGTGCTGGAAAGATATTTGGGATACCAGCTAGCGGGACTCATGCGCATTCGTTAGTCCAATCTTATGGAAATGATTATGAAGCATTTATGGCGTACGCTAAAACCCATAAAGACTGTGTGTTCTTAGTCGATACTTATGATACGTTGAAATCAGGTGTGCCAAGTGCAATCCGCGTAGCAAAAGAATTAGGTGATAAAATCAACTTCCAAGGCGTACGTATCGACAGTGGAGATATGGCCTATATATCTAAGCGTGTTCGGGAACAATTAGATGCAGCTGGATTTACGGAAGCAAAAATCTATGCTTCAAATGACTTAGATGAAGCAACGATTTTGAATTTAAAGATGCAAAAAGCTAAAATTGATGTATGGGGTGTCGGAACAAAACTGATCACCGCTTATGATCAGCCAGCCCTTGGTGCAGTATTCAAACTAGTATCAATTGAAGATAGCGAAGGAAATATGGTGGATACGATCAAGTTATCAAGCAATGCGGAAAAAGTGACAACTCCAGGAAAAAAACAAGTATGGCGTATTACTCGAAACTCTGATGGGAAATCTGAAGGAGACTATGTCACATTATGGGATGAAGATCCTCGAGAAGAAGAAGCTATCTTTATGTTTCATCCAGTGCATACGTTTATCAATAAAACTGTTCGGGATTTTACCGCTCGCCCCGTTTTACAAGATATCTTTATCGAAGGAAAAAGAGTATACGAACTACCCGTGCTAAACGAAATCAAAGAATATACAAAAGAAAATCTAGATTCACTGTGGGAAGAGTACAAACGAGACTTGAATCCGCAAAAATATCCGGTCGATCTATCTACTGAATGCTGGAACCATAAAATGGCTACGATGGAACGAATGAAAAAAAGCGTAGCAGAACTTCATACAGAAGCATAGGAGGAGAATAAATGAGCCTGCAAACAGAAATCATCCATGAATTAGGTGTCAAACCAACAATTGATCCAACAGAAGAAATTCGTAAAAGTATTGATTTTATGAAAACTTATTTGAAAAAATATCCGTTTCTTAAAACCTTCGTATTAGGTATTAGCGGTGGTCAAGATTCTACTTTAGCCGGTCGTTTGGCGCAACTAACGATGGAAGAAATGCGTGAAGAAACGAAAGATGAAAGCTATCAATTTATCGCTGTTCGTCTTCCTTATGGTGAACAAGCAGATGAAGAAGATGCAAAAGCTGCCCTTGACTTTATCCAGCCTGATGTCAGTCTGCGAGTAAATATCAAACCTGCTGTTGATGCACAAGTACAAGTATTAAGTGAAGCAGGTGTGGAAATCAGCGATTTTAACAAAGGAAATATCAAAGCACGACAACGAATGATTACACAATATGCCGTAGCCGGAGAAAGAGCAGGAGCTGTATTAGGGACAGATCATGCTGCAGAAAACATCACTGGTTTTTTCACGAAATTTGGTGATGGAGGAGCCGATATCTTACCATTGTTCCGTTTGAACAAACGGCAAGGGAAACAATTGCTTCAAGCATTGAATGCACCGGAAAAGCTATACACAAAAATTCCGACTGCAGATCTTGAAGATGGAAAACCAATGATTGCGGATGAAGTCGCACTAGGTGTTACGTATAACGAAATCGATGATTATCTAGAAGGAAAAGAAGTTCCCGCTCAAGCACAAGAAAAAATCGAAGCGTGGTGGAATAAGACGCAGCATAAACGTCATTTACCAATTTCTGTTTTGGATGATTTTTGGAAATAACAATAAAATAAAAAAACAGCCAATCCCTTCATAGGGATTGGCTGTTTTTTCTTTATAAAATAGAAAAGAAAACTATCAGCTGTAGTAAACTTTTAATTTGATATCCTGGTCGTAATTACCGAATCCTTTACCAAATAAAGTACAGCCACCTACATGTTCGGCATCTTCTTTTACTTCGATTCGCAAATGCCAAGTGTCTTGATCTTTAGGAATGTCGTTGATCGTGATGTCTGACAAAGGTTCCCCATTCATATTTGTCAAATGTTTGGTGATTCGGATCGTCTTCAGCAAGCCGTATTGATTAAGATTATCTGGATACCAATCAGGCGTATATTTCCCACGGATATCAGCAAAATCTCCAGGACTCGTCCATGTTCCTAGCTCTACGCCATTTAGGCTGAAAGTGATATCGGAAGGCCAATTGTCATTTGAAAAAGGAAATTCAGAAGAAATTTCCACAGAAACTTCCAACATTTCTAATGTATCCTCTGCATTCAAAAAATTAGGTGACTGATACTCGACAAACCCGCTGGTGAACCAGAGGATACGAGCATCCATCCTTCGAGGATCCACAAAATAGCGTGGTTCATCCACTTTTCCGATAAAGTCATGGATCGTCGCTAAACCACATGTCGGTTCAATTGCATAATTCGTATAGTGACCAATAGGTATCGATGTTTCTTTCGTGTCAAAAGCATTGAATATTTTTTCTGGGAAACTGATATCTATTTTATCGACACGAAGGCTCGAAATTTTTTGTTGTCCTATTTTCTCTGTTTTGATGATGTTCGCTTCTTCTAACTTTTTCACGTGCATCGTCGTGATCGCGCTGCTTACTCCAAGTTCTTTTGCCAAATCTTTGACATTCATCTTCTTTTTGGAAAGCAGCTGAATGATCCTGATTCTTGTCTTGCTAGCTAATGCTTCATATACCGGTAAGGATTCCTCGTTTATTTGTAGTTGCATATATATCACCGCTTAAAAGGTTTTTCTTCTATATTAACATATTTATTAATGAAAGCTATATTGAATTATTTGATTTAATCGTAATTAATATTTACATTAATTATAATGGATAAAAATAAATAGATTTAACATTTTTATTATTGACAACGCTTTCAACAAGGTGTATTATTCATGTATAAATTAAAGGAGGTCAGTTATGGAAGCCACAATGTTGATTAGTAGTGTCAAGCGTGTAGGCAAAGTTGATCCGCGGTTGTATAGTTCATTTATTGAACATATGGGACGAGCAGTATATGAAGGGATTTATCAGCCAGATCATCCATCAGCTAATGAAAGTGGATTTCGCCAAGACGTCATTCACTTAGTAAAAGAATTGAACATTCCCATGATTAGATATCCTGGTGGAAATTTTGTGTCAGGATTTCGTTGGGAAGACAGTATTGGTCCCATAGCAAGTAGACCCAAAAGGTTGGATTTAGCTTGGCGGACAATTGAAACGAATGAAGTTGGGATTCATGAATTTTATAACTGGTGTCAGCATGTAGGGGCCGAAATCAATATGGCTGTCAATCTGGGTACTCGTGGGGTAGATGCAGCTCGCAATTTAGTCGAATATTGTAATTTTCCTAAAGGAACTTATTGGAGTGATTTAAGGTGTTCGAATGGTCAAGAGAGCCCTTTTGGAATTAAGACATGGTGTTTAGGGAATGAAATGGACGGTCCTTGGCAGATTGGTCATAAAACAGCAGAAGAATATGGACGGTTAGCAGCGGAAACGGCTAAGGCGATGAAACTCGTAGATGATTCAATTGAGGTGGTTTTATGCGGAAGTTCTAATCGGCAAATGCCTACATTTGGTGATTGGGAGTTAACAGTCCTTGATCAAGCATATGATCAAATAGATTATTTGTCTCTTCATCAATATTATGGCAACCAAAAAAATGATCTTTCTCATTATCTTGCACGTTCCTTGGACATGGATCGGTTCATTTCTGAAGTGACAGCGATGTGCGATACAATCAAGGCGAAGAAACATAGTAAGAAGCAGATCAACCTGTCCTTTGATGAATGGAATATTTGGTATCATTCAGCGGAACAAGATGAGCAAGCAGCGCCTTGGCAGATTGCTCCTCCTTTACTAGAAGATAACTATAATTTTGAAGATGCATTACTATTAGGCTGTCTATTAATCACTTTATTGAAACATGCAGACAGAGTAAAGATAGCTTGTCTTGCTCAATTGGTAAATGTTATTGCACCAATCAGGACAGAAACAAACGGAGAAGCTTGGAGACAGACGATTTATTATCCATTTATGCAAGCTGCTATGTATGGACAAGGAGAGGTGTTAAGCCCACAAATTCATTCAGCAAACTATGCGACGGAAGATTTTGAAGAAGTGCCGTATTTAGAAAGTGTAGCAGTAATAAATGACAAAGAACTTGTCATATTTGCAGTTAACCGTGGAGAAGAAGAAATGAATCTAACTGTTCGCTTGTCTGAATTATCAGTAGCAGGAGTGATTGATTTTTCTGAAATGAGTGGGTTTGATACGAAAGCAACCAATCTTCCTAAAAGTGAACAAGTAAAACCAAGCCATTCAACGAATGTAAAAGCTGAAGATGGGAAAATCAATTGTTTGTTGAAACCGCTATCTTGGAATGTAGTCAGATGTCATTTATCAGATGAAGGAGGAACAAAGAATGAAAGGTAAAAAATGGTTAATTGGCTCTTTATTGGTAGTTGCAACAGGTATTTTAGGTGCTTGCGGTGGCGGAAGTTCAACAGAATCTGATTCTGATAAAGAAGTGACTTTGACTTTTTGGAATGGGTTTACTGCATCTGATGGGGAAATATTGCAAGAAATCGTTAATGAATTTAATAAAACAAATGATAAAAACATCAAAATTGAAATGGATATCATGACTTGGGCCAATTTGAATGAAAAACTTCCTACAGCGATTTCTTCTAAAAAGGCACCTGACTTTATTGCATTAAATTATCCAGATTTTGCACAGTATGTAGAAAACGGAGCGGTACAACCATTAGACGATTTCTGGGAATATGATGGAGTAGATAAATCTGATTTTAAAGAAACGGCTGTTGAATTAGGTCAAGTAGAAGGTAAACAGTATTTTGTCCCCATGCAGGTACAAGGAATGTATATGTATTGGAATAATGATTTGTTTAAACAAGCTGGTTTAGACACTGAACAACCACCTACTACTTGGGAAGAATTGACAGAAATGGCACCACAATTAACTGATAGTAGTAAAAATGTATCAGGTTTTGTCTTCAATAAGGATGGAACTGCACCATTATATAACTGGATGTTAGCAAATGGCGGTAAATTAGTGAACGATGATTATACTAAGTCTGAATTTGCCTCTCCTGAGAACCTTAAAACGTTAAAAGCAATCCAAAAAATGATTCATATAGACAAGACTGGCCCAGAATCGATTTCTGGCGCCGAAATGGACAATTTAATGAATGCTGGTCAACTAGCCATTGAAATCAATGGGCCATGGTTAAATAACGGATTGAAAGCAAACGAGATTGATTATAATGTGACTACCTTACCACAAGGGAGTGACTTGGACAAAAAAACAGCTATTTTAGATGGCGTAGGATATGCCATTCCGGCAAGTACAGATAATAATAAAAAAGAAGCTATCTATGAGTTTTTGAAATATTGGAATACAACTGAAATTGGTAAAAAATGGAGTATCGAAAATGGGTTTCCTGCCTACTTGGATTCAGTAGCAAAAGATGAAGAAGTCAAAAATGATCCTATTGTTTCTGAATTATCGAAACAAATGGACTATGCAGAGCCATATTTACCAGGTTTTACCCAAATCTCTGCGATTAATAACGATATCATCAACCCATTGATTGAAAAATTATTAGCGGGAGAAGACCCTGAGACACTCATGAACGATGCAGATGATGCCATCAATCAATTATTGCAAAAATAGTACAGACCTTTATATAGGATAGACTGTTAACAAGATACAGATATCTGAATGATCGATGTAGTGTTTACAGATAGGTGTTATTGCAGAAATCACAGCGATCGTTCGGATATCTTATTCAGATTCGATTAAACCAAGCTCGTATATTTTATCAAAATGAAAGATGAGGTGGACTATATGAACGGATTTACCAAATATTGGAATCGCCCTGAACGTGCTGCGTATTTGTTTTTGACTCCATCTTTTTTAGTTTTATTATTATTTACTGTCATACCGCTTTTAGGAACATTTGCTATTAGTTTTACAGATTTGAATATTTTCTTTACATCAAGAAATTTTGTAAGTTTTGAAAATTTCACACGTATATTTAGTGATGAACGAGCAGTTAATTCGTTGATTCATTCTTTATATTTTACCGTACTTGAAACGCCAACACAAATTATCGTTGGTTTATTAGCAGCAGTAGCATTATCTAAAAATACCAGATTCAATCGGTTTTGTCGTTCAACGTTTTACATTCCAGTTATTTGTTCATTGACGTCAATTGCGATTATTTTTTCTATGTTACTTGATCCGAATGTAGGGGCGATTCCTTACTTGTTTTCACAAGTCGGCTTGCCGATTCCTCAATTTTTTCGCGATCCAACTCTTGCCATGCCAACTGTAGCCATCATGACTGTTTGGAAGAATTTTGGTGTTACTATGACGATTCTCTTGACTGCTATTCAGGGAATCTCTCCCTCTTTGTATGAATCTGCTCAAATGGATGGTGCAACAAATCGGCAGCAGTTTTTTAACATCACACTACCTCAGATCGTTCCCTCCTTAGGTTTTTGTGTTTTAACGAATCTGATTGGTTTGATGCAAGTGTTTGACCAAGTATATGTTGCAACCGCTGGTGGCCCACAATTTAAGACAGAAACAGCTGTTCAATATATTTACAGTCGAGGATTTACAGCACCTTATGAATTGGGTTATGCATCAGCATTGTCTTCGGTTTTGTTTATCATTGTTGCAACTATAGCTATCTCCACTAATGTGTACATGTCACGGAAAGAAAAACAAATGAAATAGGAGGGAAACCTGTATGGCACCAGAAAGCTCGATTACAGTTACTGTGAATAAGAGGAAAGCAGTTAGTGGTAAAAAAATCATTCGAACGATTAGTATGCTAATTATATTGTTTGTTATTGCTTTTCCTTTTTTGTGGCTGATTATTTCTTCTTTTAAACACGAAAAAGACATTATCTCATTTCCGCCTAGAATATTTGCAGACAGCTATACCCTAGATAACTATATTAAGGTTTGGACAACGATCCCTTTATTAGATTACATCAAAAATACAGTAATTTTTGCTGGAGGGACAGTGATTACTTCTGTATTCTTTGATTCTCTTGCGGGGTACGCATTTGCTCGTATGCGTTTCAAAGGGAAATCAGTTTTGTTCTATTTCGTTTTACTGACAATGATGATCCCATTCCAAGTCTTCATGATTCCTCTATTTATTGAAGTCAATTTGCTTGGCATGCTTGATACTTATGCAGGTTTAATCATTCCTCGTATGACAACTGCATTTGGTATCTTCATGATGCGCTCCTTTTTTATCACTTTACCAGATTCTTTGGAAGAGGCAGCACGCATTGATGGACTAAGTGAGTTTAATATTTTTTTGAAAATCATGTTGCCATTGAGCAAACCTACTCTTTTATCATTAGGGATTTTCACGCTGATGAATAGTTGGAATGACCTGCTTTATCCATTGATATTGACAAGTAGTTCAAAAATGAGAACTTTACCAGCAGGGCTAGCTTTATTTACGGGGCAGAACATTTCTTTCTATGGACCTGTAATGGCTGGAACTGTTATTTCAATGTTGCCATTACTAGTGGTTTATATTTTTGCACAGAAATATTTTGTTCAAGGAACAGCTATGTCTGGAATGAAAGAGTGAGGAAGATGAAAATAGTTGAGACAAAATTTTATGGACAGTTGATTGTGGTTTCTGATCACATCTTATTAGGAATTCTCTGGGTAATCGTGTGTTTGCCGGTTATTACTATCGTGCCTGCTACATGTGCTGTTTTTTATGTAATGGCGCAATGGAAAGGTAAGGGATCAGGACACATCATTTATTTTTTCTTTCAAGGAATAAAGCAACATTTTGGTAAGAACTTGTTCCTTAGTATGTTAACGACCGTTATTTATTTTCTTGTTAATCAATTATTAGAAGAACAGACAATCGGACTTTCAATTAGTGGATATGTAGTTGCACTTATTTATTCCATGTTTCTTTTATCCTGGGTATATGTGATTTCTGAAAATAAAGATACTTCGTTTCTACAAATTTTTGAACAAAGTACATGGAAAGTATTTTTTGATTTTTTGAGAAATATTCTTTGTTGCGCTTTGTTATTAGGTTTTGTACTACTCATATTTCTTTTTCCTCCGTTTATTTTTATCTTTGCTGGTGGCGTATGGAAACTTGTATCTATTATCTTGACTATAGGAAATGAAAGGTAGGGAAAGCTGTTGGACGAAGAAATAAAAGTAAAAATCAGAGAGGATTTTACAGTAGGAGAGATCAGTTCTCGGCTGTTTGGCTCATTTGTTGAACATATGGGAAGTGTCGTCTATACAGGTATTTATGAACCGAGCCATGAAACAGCTGATGGTGACGGGTTTAGACAAGATGTCCTCTCTTATGTAAAGGAATTGGAATTAGGTGTCATTCGCTATCCTGGAGGGAACTTTACATCTGGTTATGATTGGTTGGATACTATAGGTAGGAAAGAACAGCGACCGAAAAAGATTGATTTAGCATGGCGAGGTATAGAACCAAATTCTTTTGGAATCCACGAATTTTTTAAATGGATCAGTCATGTACAAGCGGAACCGATATTCACAGTGAATTTAGGAACAAAAGGCATCGATGAAGCAAAAAATTTAGTAGAATATTGTAATTTTCCAAAAGGAACCTTCTGGAGTGATTTGAGAATAAAAAACGGGCAAAAAAAACCTTTTGGCGTTAAATTATGGTGTTTAGGGAATGAGCTAGATGGGCCATGGCAAGTGGGTGCTAAGAGTGCTTATGAATATGGTAGGTTAGCAAATGAAGCCTCGAAAGTCATGAAGTTAGTAGATGATTCAATTGAAACAATCTTAGTTGGAAGCTCTACGCCACGTTTACCATCGTACCCTAAATGGGATCGTATCGCATTAGAAGAAGCATATGAGAACGTAGATTATTTAGCTTTGCATAACTATAATGACAAGTATGATGAAGAAGACTTGACTAAACCTCCTAAAAATGAGCGTGATGATACAGCGACATACCTGGCAAAAGCTTATCGATTCGATCGTCAAATTGAAGAAATCGTTGCTACTTGTGATTATGTAAAAGGATATTTGAGAAGTGAGAAAACAATGTATCTAGCGTTCGATGAATGGAACGTACATGCCCAACCGGAAAAAAGACACAGGGATTTTGAAATCGGTAGTCCCATTGATTGGTGTTACTTTACTATGGAGGATACATTATTATTTGGTTCATTAGGATTGGCTATTTTACGACATGCAGATCGCGTAAAGATTAGTTGTCAATCATTGTTAGTAAACACAATACCTTTAATACTGACAGATGCTAAAGGCCAAGCATGGAAGAATCCAACTTATTATGTGATGCAACACTTATCGAAATATGCTAAAGGTCAAGTATTGGAACAACAAATCATTTGCCCTGTTTATGATTGTGAAAAGATAAAAAAAGTTCCTTATGTAGACAGTGTGGTCGTAGATAACGGCAATCAACTGACTATTTTCTTGATCAATCGCACTAATGAACAACAAAATGTAATGATTGAACATGATTTTAATTTGCTAGATCAAGGAGAGCACTACACATTGACCAGTAGTGATCTATTGGACAAAAATACACGTGAAGAACCAGAAAAGATAAAACCTGAAATAAACTATTTTTCAATAGAAAAACATGACGAGTTAAATGTAGGGATAGAAAAATACTCTTGGAATGTAATTAGAATAAAGAAAATGTGAGGAAATTTGTTATGATGAAGACACTTTATAATAATCCTATCGTTCAGCAACGGGCAGATCCTTGGGTATATAAACATACAGATGGTTATTATTATTTTACAGGATCGGTTCCCGGCTACCAAGTGATTGAATTAAGAAGGGCAAAGTCACTGAATGAATTAGAACATGCTGAAAGCCTGATTGTATGGCAGGCTCATGAAGAAGGACCGATGAGTGAATTGATCTGGGCACCTGAAGTCCATTATATCAATGGAAAATGGTACATTTACTTTGCTGCAAGCAATCATAAAACCATACGTGATGAATCCCATCATCACCGCATGTTCGTACTTGAAAATCAGCATATGGATCCAATGAATACAGATTGGATAGAAAAGGGACAAATAAAAACGAAAAGGGAAACTTTCAGTTTAGATGGAACAACTTTCTCTTCTCAGGGAAAGCTATATTACGTGTGGGCTCAACAAGATCCTGAAATTGCTGGGAATTCTAATCTTTATCTATCCGAAATGGCTAATCCTTGGACGTTAAAGGGAGAGCAACTCCTCCTTTCTATACCTGAGTATGAATGGGAAAAACGGGGTTTTTCAGTAAATGAAGGTCCAGCAGTCCTTACTCGTAATGGGAAAATATTCATTACGTATTCTGGTAGTGCAACGGATGAAAACTATGCCATAGGTCTGCTGTGGGCTGATGAGCACAAGAATCTTTTATTAAATGAATCATGGCATAAATTATCGGAGCCAGTATTCGTTTCTTCTGAAAAAAATAAGCAATTGGGGCCTGGTCACAACTCGTTTACGATTTCAGAAGATGGATGCTTTGATATTTTGATTTATCATGCTCGACCAGAGAAGAACCAAAAAGGGGATCCATTAGACAATCCCAATCGGCACGCGAACGCGCAATGCTTTACGTGGAATGAGCAAGGATTTCCAGAATTTGGTGAACCTGTACCGTATGACTTATGAGAACAAGAAACCTTGATTTTTGCTTGAATAAACCTTGCAGACTCGTTATGATATATGTACGTACAAATAAAAAGGGGCAAGGTAAATGGCAAAATATCAAGATATTGCAGAAGAAATAAAACAAAAGATTCTTCATGAGGAATACGAAGTAAATACAACCATTCCCTCAGAATTCAAGCTGCAAGAAATATATGACGTCAGCAGACATACGATTCGGCAAGCAATCGCTGTGTTGGTAAATGAGGGCTATCTGCGTAAAGAAAAAGGATCGGGCACATATGTAGATGACAGCTATAAGACAGAAAAAGCACCATTGAACAGAACAAAAACGATCGGTGTCATCACCACATATCTCTCTGATTATATTTTTCCGTCGATTATCCGAGGAATCGAAAATGAATTACGAGAATCTGGGTATTCATTGCTTTTAGCCAGTACGAATAACGATCACGAATTGGAGAAAGAGTGTTTGAAGAAAATGATTGCTTATGGGGTAGATGGTTTGATCGTTGAGCCTACGAAAAGTAATCAGTATAATCCAAACTTAGCACTTTATGTTGCTTTGAGAGAACAAGGCATTCCGATGGTGATGATCAATGCTGCTTATGAAGAGTTAAATGCCTCTTATATTTGTTTAGATGATGTGAAAGTCGGTTTTATGGCAGCAGAATATTTGATAAAAAAAGGACATCAACGTCTGTTGTTCATTACAAAAATCGACGATCTTCAAGGAAAATACAGGATGAAAGGTTTTATCAGCGCGTGTGAACAGTATAATGTGCGATTTTTGACAGAAGATATCATTACTTTCACCACGGAAACACGAGAAACGATCGCTGAAAAAACAGTACAACGGTTGAAAGAAGAACAAGCTTTAGATGGCATCATTTGCTATAACGATCAAATAGCTAGTTTATTGCTAGATAAGCTGACAGAAAATGGTTATCAAATTCCAGATGACCTATCGATCGTAGGAACAGACGATTCTTCTTTAAGCCATTTAGGAAATAAAAAATTGACAACATTGACGCATCCAAAAGAAAAGTTGGGACAAGATGCCGCACGGTGGATCGTCACAACGATTGAAAAAGGACAGGCACAGCCGAATATTCTTTATGAGCCTGTACTAGTTGAACGGGAAACAGTAAAAGAAAACGAAAAATAAGAGACGGGTTTTTACCGCCTCTTATTTTTTATATCAATTTGAGACTGTGGCAAAAATCATCAAACATGAGAAACTGTGTTTTGAACTTGTTCCTTGTGACTCGGAACTAAGCGGCTCCTCTTGTTTCTTGAAGTTGCCTACTTCTGTCACAACCTCTTTAAGAATGATGGATAGAAATACGTTTAGGATAAGTTTTTTTAGATGCACTTTGTTCGATTTCCTCTAAAGATTTCCCACGAGTCTCTGGTACGATCTCTTGAATAAATAAAACCCCTAAAAAGCAGATGATCCCAAAAATACCGAAAACGATTTCTTGAGACATAGAAGCAGTCATCACAGGAAAAAGCAAGCCGACTAGGAAAGAACCAATCCAATTGAAAGAAGAGGCCAGGCCAGATGCTCGCCCGCGGACAGCTAGTGGGAATATTTCGCCTACGATTACCCATGTCAGTGGAGCCCATGTGCAAGAATAAAATGCGACATAAATACATAAAAACAAGAGAATCAACAACGAATTTGTATGAGCATCCAGTACAGTTCCTAAAACAGCTGGTAGGATGAAAGAAAGTCCCATCACGCTACCGCCTATTTTCAATAAAGTTCGCCGATTGAACTTGTCTGCAATAACCAAAAAGAGCAAAGAACCAGCAACTAAAATGATTCCTTGGATGATCGGCCACATCAATGCATCGCTCGCTGCATGCCCAGTCGCTTTTTCTACGATCAGTGGAATATAGTAAAAAATAGCATTAGCTCCTTGAAATTGCTGGAATACTGCTACACCAATACCGGCAATAACTAACGAACGATACTTTTCTAAAAATAAAGTATGCCAAGAAGTTACGGTTGTCTTTTCTTGTTTGACATTCAGCTGGATTTGTTCGAATTCCTGTTCAGCTTCGTTTGGTGTCCGAATATAGTTCAATACTCTTTTTGCCTCTTCCAAGCGACCAGATTGCACAAGAAAACGCGGTGACTCTGGTAGAGCTAAAACGCCGAAAAATAAAAACAGTGCAGGGACAGCAGCGAGTCCTAACATCACGCGCCAAGCCATCGTTTCAGGTAACCCTTTTAGCAAATAATCTGCAACATAGGAAAGGAGCATGCCAGAAGCAATCATCACTTGATTGATCCCTGACAATCTTCCCCTTAGTCTAGCAGGAGCCATTTCAGACATATAAGCAGGAACTAGGGCAGATGCAGCGCCAACAGCTAAACCTAGAAGAATCCTTGCTGCAATCAGAAAATAAGAACCATTGTGAGGGGCAGATGCAGAAAGGACAGAACCAGCCATAAAAATAAGTGCAGAAAGAAGAATCATTTTTCGTCGTCCAAGCTTATCAGAAAGAAGACCAGATAAAGAGCCACCAAGGATCGCACCTAACATGACCGAAGACGTGATCCATCCTATCAAAGAAGCCTTACCCGCCAAACCCCAATCATGTTGTAAAAAAGGTAAAGCGCCGGTCATAACACCAATATCATATCCAAATAGAATGCCGCCAAATGCGCCAAAAAAATAAATAAACGATGAGGAAACTTTTTTTTCTTTTTTCATAAGTATTCTCTCCTTCTAGAATTTCGAGAAGGCGGTTGATCAGATTTTGTAAGCAATTTCATTCTATAACTTATGTACGTACAAAACAAGCGTTTTTTATTATATTCTTGAAAATAACCACTTGACATGTACGTACAAAAGTATACAATAATCATTGTAAGCGCTACTAAAAAAGACGGTTTGATCAGGTTTGACGAGAAGGAGGGAGTTAAATCATTATGAAGGAAGTAAATGCGCAAAGTATGTTAGATGTCATAGATGGTCGTACATCTTTAGGAATTGAGTTTGGATCAACTAGGATCAAAGCTGTATTGATTGATTCATCTTTTACTCCTATTGCCGCTGGTAGTTATGAGTGGGAAAACAAACTAGAAAATGGTATCTGGACCTATTCATTAGAAGATATTTGGAAAGGACTGCGCGTCAGTTACCGAAAAATGGCAGCAGAAGTATTCGAAATCTATGGCGAGAATCTTACAACGATCGGGTCGATTGGGTTCAGTGCAATGATGCACGGTTATCTAGCATTTGATAGCAAGGAACAGTTACTAGTACCATTTCGTACTTGGCGAAATACAATCACTGAAGAAGCAGAACGAATATTAACGGAAAAATTTCAATACAATATTCCGCAGAGATGGAGTATCGCTCATTTGTATCAAGCTATCTTGAATAAAGAAGAACATGTGAGAGAAATTGATTTTTTGACAACGCTTGCAGGGTATGTTCATTGGCAGCTTACTGGTGAGAAAGTACTAGGCGTAGGAGATGCATCAGGCATGTTTCCTATCGATCCTTCAACGAAAACCTACCATCAAGAAATGAAAAATATTTTTGGTCAATTAATCGAAAAAGAGCGTATAGCGATTGATTTGGATCACATTTTGCCTAAAGTTCTAGTAGCAGGAGAAGAAGCTGGCAAGTTGAGCGAATCAGGGGCTTATCTGATCGACCCTACGGGAAACCTGAAGCCAGGAATCCCGATTTGTCCGCCAGAAGGAGATGCAGGAACCGGTATGGTCGCTACGAACAGTGTAGCCAAACGGACAGGGAACATTTCGGCTGGTACTTCCGCCTTCGCTATGATCGTATTAGAAAAAGAACTAGAAAATGTCCATCCGGAAATCGACATGGTCACTACACCTTCAGGAGAACTAGTAGGTATGGTTCATACGAATAACTGCTCTTCGGATATCAATGCTTGGGTCAATATTTTTGAAGAATTTACCAATTCTTTGGGTATGGAGATAAGCAGAGATAAATTATTCACGGTATTATTCAACAAAGCGCTAGAAGGCGATACGGATTGCGGGGGATTACTTTCTTATGGTTATTTTTCCGGTGAAAACATTACAGGAGTAAATGAAGGAAGGCCATTATTTGTACGTACACCAGGTAGCCGTTTTGATTTAGCGAATTTCATGCGGATCCATTTAGCCAGTGCTTTTGGCGCAATGAGAATCGGAATGGATATATTGAAATCTGAGGATGTCCAAATTGATCGTTTAGTGGGGCATGGGGGGATTTTTAAAACACCAGAAGTTGGACAGCGGATTCTAGCATCTGCTATGGAGGCGCCAGTTACAGTGATGGACACAGCCGGAGAAGGTGGAGCGTGGGGGATCGCGTTATTAGCAGCCTATATGATGTATCGACACGGGAAATCTTTAGAAAACTTCTTGGCAGAAGACGTGTTTGGACAAGACCAAGGAATCACCATCACACCTTCAGCAGAAGAAATAGCAGGCTATCAGATATTTATGAGTCGTTACCGTGAGGGGATCGACATTGAAAAAACAGCGATTCATCAATTGCAAGAAAAAGGAGTGATAGAAAATGCTGGAACAACTGAAAGAAGAAGTGTATCAAGCAAATCTTGACTTGCCTAAACACGGACTTGTCAAATATACATGGGGAAATGTGAGCGCTTTTGATCCTGATACACGATATTTCGTTATCAAACCTAGCGGGCTCAGCTATGAAGAGATGACAGCAGACGACATGGTCGTTGTGGACTTGGACAATCATATCATTGAAGGTAAACTCAATCCCTCTTCGGATACGCCTACTCATGCTGTTTTATATCGTTCATTTCCTCAAATCGGAGGAATCGTCCATACTCACTCGACATGGGCGACGATCTGGGCACAAGCAGGATTGGATGTTCCTGCGATGGGGACGACGCATGCAGATACTTTTTATGGATCGGTACCTTGTGCTCGATTTTTGACACAACAGGAAATCGACAGCGGATACGAATATGAAACAGGAAAAGTTATCATAGAAACATTCAAAGAACGCAAAATTGATCCCTTAGCAATTCCAGGGGTACTTTTACACGGACACGGTCCATTTACTTGGGGGAAAGATGCGCAAAGTGCGGTAATGAACGCAGTCGTACTAGATGAAGTATGCAAGATGAATTTATTTACCAGACAGCTCAATTCATTTTCAGAAGAGCTGCCTCAACGGATTTTAGATAAACATTATTTACGAAAACACGGAAAAAATGCGTATTACGGACAAAACAAATAAAAGGAGTGGCTAATTATGTTGAATATTGGAGAAAAAGAATTTTGGTTTGTTGTAGGATCACAGCATTTATATGGGGAAGAAGCACTGCGAGAAGTAAAGAAACATGCACAAGAAATGGTCGATGAACTGAATGAAAATGGCCAATTGCCTTATCCTATCCGCCTTCAAGAATTAGCAGTTACTGCTGATACGATCACAAAAATCATGAAAGAGGTCAATTATCGAGAAGAAGTAGCAGGTGTGATCACTTGGATGCATACTTTCTCACCAGCAAAAATGTGGATCCATGGGACAAAGCTTCTACAAAAACCATTGCTTCATTTAGCTACGCAATATAACGAAAGCATTCCTTGGAAAACGATCGATATGGATTTCATGAATTTAAATCAATCCGCTCATGGCGACCGCGAATATGGGTTCATCAATGCTCGATTAAATAAACAAAATAAAATCGTCGTTGGCTACTGGAAACGACCTGAGATCCAAAAAGAGATTGCTGATTGGATGGATGTTGCAGTAGCCTATAATGAAAGTTTTGGAATAAAAGTGGCTCGTTTTGGTGACAACATGAGAAACGTGGGTGTCACAGAAGGAGACAAAGTGGAAGCACAGATTCAATTTGGATGGACTGTTGATTATTTTGGTATCGGAGATCTTGTACAAGTAATCGATCGCGTGTCAGACGAAGAAGTCGAACAATTATTTGAAGAGTACAAGGAATTGTATACCTTCGACTATGGTGATTATGAAGAAAAGACATGGGAAGAACATGTAAAAGTACAAGCTCAGCAGGAAATCGGTATTCGCCGTTTCTTAGAAGAAGGAGGCTATAACGCTTTTACGACTAATTTTGAAGACCTTTATGGAATGAAACAACTGCCCGGACTAGCTGTACAACGTTTGATGGCAGAAGGATACGGTTTTGCTGGGGAAGGCGACTGGAAAACTGCAGCGATTGATCGGTTGCTGAAAATCATGGCTCGAGGAAAAGATACAGGATTCATGGAAGATTATACTTACGAGCTAGCTAGTGGCCAAGAAGCAATCTTGGAATCCCATATGATGGAAGTAGATCCGACGCTTGCTGCGACGAAACCAAGAATCGTTGTTTCTCCTTTATCAATGGGAGATAGAGAAGATCCGGCGCGTCTTGTATTTGATGGGAAAGCAGGAGAAGGGGTAGTCGTATCGATGGCAGATTTCGGTACGCATTATAAACTGCTGATCAATGAAGTAGAAGCCTTTGAACCAACGACTGAAGCACCTAACTTGCCTGTTGCACGTGTGTTATGGAAAACTAAACCGAATTTCCATGAAGGTGTCCATTCATGGATTCAGGCAGGTGGCGGTCATCATACCGTTGTCTCGCTAAATCTAACAACAGATCAAATTGAAACATGGGCAAAATTATTTGAGTTGGAAACAGTTGTTATTAGATAAAAAGAGGTTGTGAAAAAGCCACTTAGTTTTAAGAAATAAGAAGAGATTGACGAAATTTGCTTTTCAACTATTTTTGAAATTTTGGCTTATTATCAATGTCAGCTAACTGAACACCATTTATCAAGAAATCTCACCCACAATATTTTGCTCTCAAAAATAAGGCTTATGGCAGTAACTTGTCATGGCCTTATTTTTATCACTAAGCCTACTCTGCTCTAACTGCTATTTTTGTTTCTAGGAAGTCAAATGGTAAACAGTTGTCTAATTGCAAAAATTTCGAGATACTTGTTAGTAAGGAGGGGGTTTTATGTATCACGTTCATTTGATTGATGCTATTCCAGAACAAGAGATAGAAAAGTTACAAGGGGAATATTTCAAAATAATAGATGATTTGCCAGCCGAAGGAATAGTCATTCGTAGTACGAAAGTGAAAGACGAATGGCTTACACCAGATTTGCTAGCAATTTCAAGAGCTGGTGTTGGGGTGAACACGATCAACGTTGAAAAAGCTTCTGAAAACGGGACGATCGTCATGAATACACCAGGTGTAAATGCTAATGCAGTAAAAGAGCTTGTTTTGTGCTGTTTGCTCTTATCTTCCCGTCCGATAATCGAAGCAAGTCGTATGGTACAAACACTAACAGGTCCTAATATTTTAGAACAGGCAGAAAACAAAAGAAGTGCTTATGTGGGACGAGAGTTGCAAGGCAAAACCATTGGCCTTCTTGGTCTTGGCGCGATAGGTACAAAAGTAGCGCTAAGTTGCTATGGCTTAGGGATGGATGTCTTGGGTTATTCTATCCGCGATGCCCAGTTGGATTATGTTCGGCAAGTAGATTTAGAAACAGTTCTTTCTGCCTCGGATTACATCGTAGTCATGCTGCCATTGACAGAAGATACAAAAGGAATGATCGATCAGGTGAATATAGAAAAAATGAAAAAAGATGCTGTACTTATCAATGTAGGAAGAAGTGAAATCGTTGATAAATATGCTGTTATGCAAGCATTGGAAAAACAACATCTGGCCAAATACGTGACTGATTTCCCAGAAGAAGAGTTCTTAGAAAATGACCGTATACTTATGTTGCCTCATCTAGGGGGATCGACTCAGGAAGCTTTGGCAGACAGCGGACGTTTGGCAGTTGAAGCCTTAAAAGATTATCTTTTGTTCGGTACGGTTAGAGAAGCGGTCAATTATCCATCCGCACGAATGTTTTTCCAAGCGCCGTTTCGATTCACTATATTTTATCAAAAGAAAACCAATATATTAGCAGAGATATTTTCTCTGCTGAATGAGAACGAGCTAGCGATCGCAGATATATCGCGTAACCATAAGAATGAGCATGTCTACATATTGATTGACATAGACAGTACTGATTTTGAACAGCTCAATCAAGTGAAACAACAGCTAGAAAAAATTTCTGGAGTACGAAAAGTCCGCTTATTAAAGAAACCAGAAAGGTCATAAAGCAAGAGAATATTTGGATTTCATTAATTCTTCTTTCCGTTCTTTACTTTCGAATTTCGTACAACTAAAATAAGAGAAACAACATTCTTTTGTTGATAGAAATGAAGGAGCAAGCATTTGAAAAGATATATAAGCAGACTTTCAACCAAACAGAAAAAGATTTTAAAAGGAACAGCAACGATCATCAGTATCTTTTTTCTTGTTGTTTTTAGTAATTTGTTTTTGCAATGGTGTCAAAATGATCTATCCGTAGACCTTGCGTTGAAATTTGCTTTTTCTTGGCATACGGAAAAATTCTTCTTAGCCTGTCTCGTCTTGCTGATCATTCTTATTTTTCTGATTGCACTAGCAGGATCTGTCCCTTTAGGTTCCCTTACGTATGTCGTAACCATCGGTGTGTTAGGTTTTGCAAATTATATGAAAATGAGTTATCGGCAAGAACCGATTTATCCAGACGATTTGAAGATGATCACTGAAATCGGATTGCTGAAAGATATGACCGGCACTATGCTGTTTACAGTGATCTTAGCTGCCGCAGGAACCGTGCTAGGATTGTTTTGCTGGTACATGTTTCGAAGCCTGAAAAAAGGAAGGCGATTCCAATTGATCCGATTAACGACACTGCTTGTGGCAATTGGACTACTAGGGTATATCAGTAATTTCAACAATCCCGATAATTTGTTGCGAAAAGCATATAATAAAACGGCACTATGGATACCTTACAGTCAGAAAATGAACTACTATAACACTGGTTTTATCGGTGGTTTTTTGTACAATCTGAAGGTAGAACCAATGGATGAACCTGAAGGATATTCGAAAGCAAAGATCAAAGAAATCACTGAAAAATACCAGAAGCTAGCAGATGAAAAAAATAAAGCTGTAGAGGAAGAGTCGCCGAACATCGTGTTCGTGATGAGTGAAAGTTTCTCAGATCCTAGTCGATTAAACGGCGTAGAAGTATCTGGTGAGCCATTGGCAGATTATTATGAAGTAGCTGATCAAACATATAGTGGCAATATGCTTTCTCAAAACTATGGCGGTGGAACAGCAAATATCGAATTCGAAGCATTGACTGGTTTTTCTATGGCGTTATTTAATGCGCAACTCACCACCCCTTACACGATGCTTGTACCAAAAATGGATCAGCTTCCTTCTATCGTTTCAGCGTTAAACGCACAATCATACCAGACGACAGCGATCCATCCATACAATACTTCGATGTATAAAAGAGAGGATGTTTATCAGACATTAGGATTTGACCAGTTCATCAGCGAGCGTACGATGACCTATACGGATACGATAGAGAATAATCCATATATTTCTGATGAGTCAGCTTACAAAGAAGTAATGACACTTCTCAAGGAAGAAAAAGCACCTCAGTTCATTCATTTAGTCACGATGCAGACACATATGCCTTACAATGGAAAGTATGATAGACTGGGCTATTCTGCAGAAATTTCAGATGGAAGTGGGACGCTTGACTTAGAGAATTATCTGCAAGATATTTCCTATAGCAGCGCGGCACTGAAGCAATTCACGGAAGAATTGAAGAATCTTTCTAGAAGGACACTAGTTGTTTTTTGGGGGGATCATCTGCCAGGAATCTATTCAGATACCATCCAAGCCAAAAATGATAAACAAACATTACATGAAACACAATTCTTGATGTTTGACAGTAAAGGGAAATTAGAAAAGCAAACGACTCAAGATGCAATCACCAGTCCTTTTTATTTTGCAGCGAATCTAATGGAACAGACGAATCAGACAACGAATGGCTTTTATCAGCTGCTTTTATCATTAGAACAAGAACTTCCGGCGTTTGAACGAGAACTGTACTATCAAAACGGACAGTGGTATAAAGAAGCGCAATTCAATCGCTCGCAACAAGAGATTTACGACGAATATCAATTGATCCAATATGACATTGTCGCAGGGAAACAATATAGTTTAGCAGATGGTTTCTTTGAGCACGAATAAGAATGGCGAGCTGTATAGAAACCATTAAATTTTTTCAAGTACTTGTCATTTGAGGATAAAAACAAGTAGAATAAATAATAACAACAATGGAGAAAGTAGGAAAACAAGCATGTTACCGAATATTGGCTATTATGTGCAGTCCATCGATCAAATCGTCAAGGAAACCGAAGCAATCGGAGAAGGAATGCATCCGAAATATGAAGTGATCAGAAACGCAATCGATGAAGGAAAAACAAGTGAACTGGACAGATCGACCCTTGAAGAGACCGTCCAGTTATTTGAAGAAGGAACAAAAAAATATCGGGCAATGCTTAAGAAAGTCAGTACATTGCGCCCACCAGCAAAAGCAATGGGCATTCATAAAAATTTTGAAAAAGCTTATCTTTCATATGTAGCAGGCTGTGAAGAAATGATTCAAAGTATTGATCTTGAGTCAGGAGTAGATAAAGATTTATTCAATACATCTGAAGCAAAACAAGACCAAGCGACTGACCAATTGACAGCTGCCATCCAAAAAATGACTAATTTGTTATTGAAAAAATAAAAGAAAACTTTGATGACAATAAAAACTAGAGTTATCTAATATAAATGTAATATTGTCTTTATGATAGAGTGAACAAAATCCTTTATGATAAGAACATACCTATAACCAACAACCTTGTACTTACTCAAAATTGAGTAAATACTCCTTTTCCGCAGAGTCTAACCAACTCGGCGGTTTTTTTATTTATAGAAAAGGACATCAGAACAGACGAAAAAGTCTTGCGCTGATGTCCTTTTCAGATAGTATGGAAGGTTGATTAGTTTTCTACATTCCGTACATATTGTTCAAAGTAGTTCTGTAAATCGGCTTTGAGTTTCTGATATTCCTCTTCGCTATACTCTTTATCTTCGATTTTTCCATCAAAGAAAGGAATATTCAGTTCTTCCCGCAGCCTGTCTAATACGTCTTGCTGATTCATTTTATTCTCCTTTTCTTGCTAACGATCAAAATAAACACAGACACATTCTGGTGCATAGACATCTTTTTGCAATAATTCCAGTAATCCTGTTTCAGGATGACGGCGGTATAATGTCAGATTATCGGTATTCTGATTGGCACATACGACAAAACCATTGCTTGGATCTAGTGCGAAATCGCGAGGGAAATCGCCTTCTGTTGAGATGATTTGTTTATTTTGGATGTGAGAACCATCTTCGGAAACTGCGAATACGGCAATCGAGTTGTGTCCCCGATTAGAAGCGTAAAGGAACTTGCCATCATTGGAAATGCGAATAGCAGCCCCTCCATTTTCACCATCGAATTCTTCTGGCAAGGTCGATATTTTCTGTAATTCTTCAAAATCACCTGTTTCTTTATCATAAGAAAGCACTCGGACTGTGCTGTCTAATTCACCAAATAAATAGGCGAATTGTCCATTCGGATGAAAGACGAGATGGCGAGGGCCTGTTCCTGGCTCTGCAGTGAAGGTAGTTACAAGATTCAATTTGCCGTTTTCGGACACATCATAAGTATACACACGATCTGTACCAAGATCACATACGACTAATCGTTGGTCAGGAGTCAGATCCGTATAATGGACATGCGCATGATCTTGGTTTTTATGAGGGCCTGTCGCTTCTTGATGGAATACTGAATCCGCTGCTTTCAGCTCGCCATCTCCTAATATGTGATAGACATTTACTTCGCCTTTATGGTAGTTGGCCCCATAGAGCAATTGCCGTGTTTCATCAACCGCTACATAACATAAAGGAGCCCCAGACTCTGTTACCGCATTCAAAAAATGAAAATCCTTATCGTACGCACCGGCACCACCTAATCCGTCTACACTGGTAACCGTGTAAAGATTGCCAGCTTTGCTTTTTGCTAGGTAGGTAGGGCTGTTCTCTTCAACAGCCAATGAAAGACTGGATAATTCTTCTTTTTCTGTATCAAGATCGATCGTATAGATTCCTTTGCTTTCGCGGCGCGTATAGGTTCCTAAAATTATCTTTTCGATCATATGAGCTGATTCCTCCTAATGGTAATGAAATAGTTTTCGTTTTTATTCTATCACATAATTATTCCCCACGGCTAAAGAATGAGAATGTGTTATACTGTTTTTGAAAGCAAGTAAAGGAGAGAGTGCGATGATTCAGGCAACGATTACAGAAATTGGAACAGAAGCAATAAACAAGGAAGAACCGATGCTGATTTTGTTCGATAAAACAGCAACAGCTGCCTTGCGAAAATATTCGGTGATTCAAGAGGTGTCGAAAGATGAACCTTTTTCTTTGAAAGCAGGCGGAACGATTACTTTTGATGGTCAGTCGTATACAATCGATTATGTCGGTCCGATGGCCAATGGAAATTTAGAGACGGTAGCTCACGTATCATTGATTTTTGATACCTGTCCAGAAGAAGGACAAATTGCAAACGGAATCTATCTCCATCCACATGAACTGCCTGCTATTGGTTTGGGAAGCCAAATTATTTATAACTAACGGGAGGACTTATGGAAGGGAAAAATAAGAAGAACAGACCGGTGTCTTGGTTTTGGCGCTGGTTTTTAAATAATCAAGTGGTCACAGCTTTACTTGTTGTATTGTTAATATTGCTGATCGTCTTTTTATTTACAAAAGTTTCTTATTTGTTTGCACCGATCTGGCAATTTTTAGCAATCGTAGGACTACCTATCATTCTAGCAGGCATCTTGTATTACTTGATGAATCCAGTAGTTGATTACTTTGAGAAGCGAAAAGTACCAAGGCTCTATAGTATCATTGGGCTGTTTGTTTTGGTCGTTGCATTAATCGTATGGGGAAGCGTAGTGATCATACCTAAGATCCAGGAACAAACAGTCAGCTTTATCAGTAACTTTCCTCAATACGTTGATACGATCGATAATAAATTGACCGAGATCTTGAGAGACCCGCTGTTCAACCAATTTCGAGAACAGTTGGAAACAGCAGGTGATAAGTTCATGAATTCAGCAGGTGATATGATCCAAGACATATCTAAGAGTACAGTTCAGAGTCTTGGGAGTTTTGTTGGTGCGGTAGCGACTATTTTAGTAGCTTTGCTGACGATGCCGTTTATCTTATTTTATTTATTGAAAGATGGTAAGCGATTAGCCCCTTATTTCGTCAAGTTTTTACCAACACGCATGCAAAAACCGACGTTGAATGTGCTGAGTGAAATGAATAGTCAAGTTTCCTCATATATAAGAGGGCAATTAACTGTGGCTTTTGCTGTGGCAATCATGTTTATGATTGGTTTTGCAATCATTGGTTTAGAATATGCTGTCACGTTGGGAATCATTGCAGGGTTCTTGAATCTGATCCCATACTTAGGCTCATTTTTAGCAATGATTCCAGCCATCTTTTTAGCTATTGTGGCAGGTCCATTCATGATCATCAAGGTACTGATCGTTTTTGCAGTAGAACAGACAATAGAAGGACGCTTGATCTCTCCGTTAGTATTGGGAAATCAGTTAGCAATCCATCCAGTAACGATCTTATTAGTGCTGCTGACGTCAGGGAAATTGTTCGGGATCGTTGGTGTGATCTTGGGGATTCCTGTTTATGCAGCAGCTAAAGTAGTGATCACTCATGTTTTTGAATGGTATACAACGATTTCTTCTCTTTATGAAGAAAATCCGTTGAAAAAGCAGAAAGAATAACAAAAAGAGACAGAGGAAAATATCCAAAGCACAAATGTTGCTTTGAAGATTTTTCCCTCTGTCTCTTTTATATACATTTACCTCAATTTTAAAATGATTTACCTAAAGCAGCAGCTTTATCTAATGCATTTTGCATCAACTCATCTGCACGGTCAGGGTCATAATCGATTCCTTCGATGAATAGTTGTTCTACTTGATCGATGCCTACAAAGTTCAAAATACCTTTTACATATTGAGAGGCAAAGTCTTGTCCGTTGTATACACCGCCATTAGATTGGATGTGCAGTGCTTTTTTACCTGTCACTAATCCTTCTGGCCCGTTTTCTGTATAGCGGAACGTTTTTCCAGCTACATTGACAGTATCGAACCAAGCTTTTAATTTTGTTGGGATATTTAGATTCCATAAGGCGTTTGCGATAACGACTTTATCAGCAGCAAGGAACTGCTCAGTCAATTCATTGAAACGAGCGATTTTTTGTTGTTGACTTTCTGATAAGGAAGTGAATTCTGCACCAGCACGTAATGCTTCCCAACCTGATAATAATTCTTCATCAATTTCTGGAATATCATCGCGATAAAGTTCCAAAACAGTCACTTCATCATCTGGATGATTTTCTTTATAACTTGTTAAAAAAGACGTCAATGCCTTAACTGTACGTGATTCTTCTGCAGTTAGGGGATGACCTTTGACTACTAAAACAGATGCCATATGCTTACCTTCTCCTTTTATTGCTATGATTGTTATAACTATGACTAACAAAATCAGTTTACTCGAAAAAGAAAAGGCTATCAAGTCATATTGATAAGGTTGAAGAATAAATAACTAAAAAAACAGGATATAAAAGAGGCTGTGACACGATTTTTGTCACAGCCCCCAGCAATGTTCAAGCAACGCTTGACTGAAGAGCTTCCATCCCACCAATGATATAAACAGCACGAAATCCGCTAGCAGTAAGTTGATCGGCTAATGCTTCTGATCGTCTGCCTGTGTAGCTTAGAATATAATAAAGTTTTTTTGGATCTAGATTTTTTAATTGTCTTGGCAAGATAGCAGCGGGGATAGAAAGCGAGTGGCTTAAGTGTTTTTTTGTGTAATCTAAAGTATTTCTTGTATCTAAAACGATGCTGTCAGCATCAAGAGGCAATTTATTGAAGTCTTGGACACTAATTGATTGGGCCATTTATCTCATCCTTTGTTTAGTATGTGGCTATTTTAATGGGCAGCTCTCATTAATTCAAATGAAAGGATTCCTCTTATCATTTTTTTAATGTATCGGATAATAATGAAAAAAACTATGCAAATGTCTTGCAAAACAGGTGGGAGGTGTTATAATGACATAGCGTCATATGACAATGTGTCATCTTAGAAGAAAGGAGGATCCATATGCCGACACAGACATTTTTCCATTTGCCGAAAGAAAAACAAAAAAGGTTAATTGAAGCGGCGAGAATCGAGTTTTCTAGAGTACCTTTGAAAGAAGCCTCGATTGCTAATATCGTCAAATTAGCGGATATCCCTAGAGGCAGTTTCTATCAGTATTTTGAAGATAAAGAGGATCTTTATTTTTATTACTTTGAGACAATGAGACGTGACAGCTCTAAAGATATGTTGCAACTAATGAAAGAATCCGATGGTGATCTATTCAAAGGATTCGAATCCTATTTTTCTAAAATGATTTATGAGATTTTGGAAGGTGAGAATGCTTCTTTTTATCGTAACTTGTTTATGAACATGGATTACCGTGCCTCAAGAAAAGTCGCTCCTCATACGAGTCGCCAAAAAACGCCTCATGATCCACATAAAGAACACAAACAAGATGCAAAAGAGTTGCTTGAATTGATTGATCGGACGAAGTTGAAAGTAAAAAATGATCATGAATTGGAGTTACTGATCCAATTAGTCATGAATACTGTATTTACAACAATTGCGCATTCGTATCGCTTATTTTCAACATCCGAAGATTACTCAGCAGAGCAAGCAATCAGTGAATTCAATTTGAAACTTTCTTGGCTGAAAAACGGAGTATATAAATAGAAAGAAGGGAACTAGATGCTAAAAATCGTAAAACGGATCTCCTTGACTTCAGCAATTGCAGCTGCAGTTTTCATGGTGATCCAAGTACTGGCAGATTTATATTTGCCGACACTTACCTCCAATATCATTGATAAAGGGGTAGCGCAAGGAGATGTCGATTATATTTGGCATACAGGTTTTGTGATGATCGGTTTTTCTTTGATCAGTATCTTAGCCGCTATTGCAAATACATTTTTTGCTACTCGAGAATCACAGAAACTGGGTAAGCAATTGCGTACGGATGTCTATAAAAAATCAGAGAGCCTGACAAAAGATGCGTTTGACAAATACGGAACGGCCTCTTTGATCACAAGAACCACCAATGATGTGACTCAAATCCAAATGGTCACACAAATGTTTTTACGTATGATGATCAATGCACCAATCACGTTGATTGGCGCGAGTATACTTGCTTATCAAAAAGATCATCAGTTGACAAAAATCTTCTTAGTCGTCATCCCAGTAATGATTATTTTGATTGGCGGAATCATGTATTTTGCTGTTCCATTATTCAAAAGCATGCAAAAGAAAACTGACCGTTTGAACCTGGTATTTCGAGAAGGGTTGACAGGTGTCAGAGTCATCCGCGCATTCGATAAGACGCGCTTTGAAGAAAATCGTTTTGATTTAGCGAATAAAGACTATACAAATACGGCAATCAAAGTGAATACGATCGTCGCATTGATGATGCCGATGATGACATTGATCATGAGCGGTACAAACGTAGCAATCACTTGGTTTGGTGGACACTACATAGCAGATATGACCTTAGAAGTCGGTAATCTGATTGCATTTATGACTTATGCGATGCAGATCTTGATCAGCTTTATGATGCTTTCCGCTATTTTCATCATGGTACCTCGTGCACAAGCTTCAGCTGACCGTATCAATGAGGTGTTGGATGAAAAAATCGGTATCCATGACCCTGAAAATCCTAAAACCGTTTCTTTTGCTGGAAAAGAAGCAACATTGGCCTTCAATCATGTCAATTATCGATATCATGGAGCAGAAAAACTTGCATTGGAAGATATTGATTTTCAAGCTAAGTCGGGCGAGATTGTCGCAATCATAGGAGGAACTGGTTCAGGTAAAACGACCTTAGTCAATTTGATCCCCCGATTATATGACATCGAATCTGGTTCGATCCAAATAAACGGAACGGACGTCAGTGAAATGACTCAATATAATTTGCGGGAGCTAATGGGCTTTGTTCCTCAAAAAGCAGTTCTTTTCTCTGGAACGATCCGAGACAATATGCAGTATGGTAAGCCGGATGCAACAGATGAAATGATTTGGAAAGCATTAGAAATCGCACAAGCTAAAGATTTTGTTTCAGAGATGGAAGATGGCTTAGACAGCCATGTGGAACAAGGAGGAGGAAACTTCTCCGGCGGACAAAGACAGCGTCTAGCAATTGCACGGGCATTAGTCAAAACAGCAGACATTTATGTGTTTGATGATTCCTTCTCAGCATTGGATTTCAAAACGGATGCCAATCTTCGCCAAGCATTGAAAACGAATATGAAAGAAAGTATCACGGTTTTAGTTGCTCAACGAGTAAGTACAGTAATGGATGCAGATATGATCCTTGTACTAGATGAAGGAAAACTAGTTGGCAAAGGAACACATGAAGAACTATTGGCAACAAATGAAACTTATCAAGAAATCGTTCATTCACAACTAAGAGAGGAGGACTTAGCATGAGTAAAACAAACACACGTCCCTCTCACGGACCAGCAGGCGGTCCAGGACACGGCGGACCTGGCAGGAATCTAGGTGTAAAAGGGGAAAAGCCTAAAAATTTCTGGGGAACAGTACGCCGATTGTTTGGCTATATGTCTAAACGTATGGTTGCAATCATCGCTGTATTTGTACTAGCAATAGCAGCCGTGATTTTCCAAATCCAAACACCAAAAGTTTTGGGGAAAGCAACTACAGAAATATTCAAAGGTGTAATGGCTGGCGCGCAACAGATGCAACAAGGGCAACAAGTAACAAAATTTCCGATAGATTTTGATAAAATTGCGCAAATCATTGCAACAGTAATCGTGATGTATTTGATCTCAGCTGTATTCAACTTTTTACAGCAGTTTATTATGACACGTGTTTCACAGCGGACAGTTTATGAGTTGCGTCATGACTTGGAAGCCAAAATGAATCGTGTACCGATTTCCTATTATGATACACATACAAATGGCGATATCATGTCTCGAGCAATCAATGATATGGATAACATCGCAAGCACGCTGCAACAAAATTTGACTCAATTTGTAACTAGTGCAGTCACATTGATCGGGGTCATCGTGATGATGCTTTCAATCAGCTGGCAATTAACGTTAGTCGCGTTATTGATGATTCCTTTAAGCTTGATCATCGTTATGGTCGTTGCGCCAAAATCACAAGTGTTTTTCGCAGATCAGCAAAAAAGTTTAGGTTTATTGAATAACCAAGTAGAAGAAACATATGGTGGTCATACGATCGTTAAAACATTCAATCATACTGAAAAAGATCAGGAAGTATTTGAAAAAGAAAATCAGAATCTGTATGCCGCTGGTTGGAAAGCTCAATTTATTTCGGCAATCATCATGCCGTTGATGAATTTCGTTAAAAATCTAGGCTATGTGTTCGTCGCTGTACTAGGCGGAGTAAAAGTTGCAAATGGGAACATGACATTAGGGGATGTTCAAGCATTCTTACAATATACGACACAGTTCTCTCAACCAATCACTCAACTTGCAAGTTTGATGAACACTATCCAATCAACAGTTGCTTCAGCCGAACGGGTATTTGAAGTGTTGGATGAAGAAGAGATGTCCAATGAAAAATCTGGCCTTCCAGAAGAAAAAGATACACCATACAAAGTTCGTTTTGAAAATGTTCAATTCGGCTACACACCAGATAACTTGCTAATGACTGATTTCAACTTGGATGTCAAACCTGGTGAGATGGTCGCTATTGTAGGGCCAACCGGTGCAGGAAAGACGACACTGATCAACCTTCTTGAACGGTTTTACGATGTTTCTGGAGGCAGTATTCGTTACGATGGTGTAGATACCCGTGACCTTTCACGTGATGAATTGCGCGCACAGTTTTCAATGGTACTACAAGATACTTGGCTGTTTACAGGAAGTATCTATGACAATATCAAATATGGGAACGACGATGCAACAGATGAACAAGTCATTGAAGCTGCTAAAGCCGCTCACGTAGATGATTTTGTTCGTAAATTGCCAGAAGGATATAACACTGTATTAAACGAGGATGCAAGCAATATTTCGCAAGGGCAGCGTCAGCTGATCACTATTGCGCGAGCATTCTTAGCAAATCCGGATGTCCTGATCCTTGATGAAGCAACATCTAGTGTAGATACACGAACAGAAATACTGATTCAAAAAGCGATGAATCGCCTATTGGAAAACCGAACAAGTTTTGTTGTCGCTCACCGCTTGTCTACAATACGCGATGCAGACAACATTATTGTGATGAATCATGGTTCGATTGTAGAAACTGGAAACCACGATACATTGATGGAAAAAGACGGATTCTATGCAGATCTTTATAACAGTCAGTTTTCTGAAGAAGAAGCTTCATAGAAACGTACAAATTTATTATTTTTCTTTACCGCATGAAGCACATTTCAAGAAAATGAGTTTCATGTGGTTTTTTACTCATTTATTTACAAAAAACAAGTAAAATGCGAAGTTTCTCACACTTTTTTTAACAAAATCAAAGTTATTGCTTGAAAGAAGAAGAATCCATCGTTAAAATAAAGCTTGACGTAGAGGGGAGCAAGAAATATGAGAGATTTTCAATTGGGGGCTGCCACCTATTTAAAAAGTGTAGCCATTCGGGTGAAAGACCGAGATAAAATGATTGATTTTTACAAGAACGTTGTTGGCTTTGATTTGAAAAGAGAAGAAAACGAATTAGCCATTTTAGGAACAGAAGAAGCTGGAAGTGAAATGTTGCTGCTGGAAGAAAGTCCTAGAGCGAATGATCACATGGGGGAGATCAAAAAGCTGAACCGTTTCTCATTGATTATCCCTAGCACAGAAGAAATGGCAGATATTCTTTGCCGTATTCGTAAAATGAATTATCCAATCAAAGAAGCTTTAGAAGATCATGGACGTATGGGGATCTTACTCGTAGACCCAGAAGAGAATGAATTAGAAATTTACCATGAAGAGAATAAGAATCACCAAAGAGAAGTTCCAGAGACGATGGATCAAGAAGCGTTGTTAAGAAAATCTGAAGAAAAATTCAGTAAACTAACAGCAGGATCTTATTTTGAAAAAATCCATTTAAATGTTACTGATTTAGCAAAAGAACGCCAATTTCTTAATCGTGTCCTTGGTTTGAAGGTACATAATGAAGAAGAGGGCATCCATGTATTGAATGAAGGAGATTTCCATGTTGGATTGACAGAAGCAAGTGGTGGTGCCATCGATTTGCCTACAGATGAAGTGATTGGCCTTGATTTTCTGAAATTCATGATTGATACTGAAAGCATGGAAGGACTGATTGCTCACTTGCAGCAATTATCAGTCGATTTCTTCTTGGACAAAAAGCATACAGTACTCACAATCTATGATGCCATAGGAATCGAATGGTGGTTCGTCAGTGAGCCAAAAGAAAAGAATAAAACTGACATTCGATGCGACGCTTAACTTTTTCTTTCTTAACGATTGTCGCATGTCTCGTCATTTTATAAACGGTCATACTATTACTTGTTCTAGAGATAGAAAGAGCAAACGGTATACCGAATGAAACTGCGTGGTTTTCCGCGCAGTTTTTTTTGTGTAAAAAGGTTGATTCCTCATAGATTAAGCTTTAAGCTTGGACTGTAAGAATTTGACAGAAAAGCAGGAGAAAAAGATGTACCCACAAACGAAACAGCTTATTTTGAAAAAAATGGAAGAAGGATTTTATCCAGGTGTAGCAGCCGCCTTCATCAAAGAAAATCAAGTAGAATCATTTACAGCTGGCTTTGCCCAAGTCGTTCCTGAAAAACAGCCGATGACAGAAGATCTGTTGTTTGATGCAGCATCACTGACGAAAGTCGTTGCAACCACTTCATTAGTTTTGCGTCTATTAGAAGATGGAAAAATAGAACTCGATCAACCACTGCATAAATATCTTTCTGAATTTGAAAATCAGACAATCACTTTGCGTCATTTACTGACACATACTTCTGATATCAAAACATGGATACCAAACAGAGATGAGCTATCTCAGGAAGAATTGATTGCCGCTTATTTAAAGCTAGAGCCAGGTGAGCAACTAGGAAAAGAAGTAAAATATACAGATGCCGGAACGATTCTTCTTGGATTGATGCTGGAAAAAATTTACCAAGAAACTGCAGTGGAAATCTTTCAAGAACAAGTATTGGAACCATTAGGAATGATGAACAGCTTATTTCTTCCTTTTCCTTCCAAAAAAATCGTTCCCACAGAACAACTGCCTTCGGGTGAGGTTTTGTGTGGACAAACTCATGATCCGAAAGCAAGAGTTTTAGCTGAACATGCAGGAAATGCTGGGCTCTTTATCGATTTGAACGACAGCATTACTTTTGTCCAAATGTATTTGAACAAGGGAAAAATCAGTAATGGTCGGTTTTTAGAAGAAGAAACGATTGATTCTTTGCTACAAGATCAAACTCCAGAAAGAAATGGCTATCGTTCTCTAGGGTGGGATCTAAAAAAAGATGTAGGAGACGGTCATGCGATTCTTTTTCATACTGGTTATACAGGTACGTTTTTCTTGATTGATATAAAAACACAAGAAGCGTTGATATTTCTGTCCAATCGCGTACATCCTGTCGATCATCGTGCGGAGTATCTCATATGTCGAGATGAAATTGTTGAAAACTTTTTGAAAGAGAAAGCGGTATTACAGAAATAATGCTATAATAGCTATGAAAAATGAGAGGAGTTTGAATTATGCAGGAACCTATGTTTTTAAAACCAGTTTTTCAAGAAAAAATTTGGGGAGGAAGCCGTTTACGTTCCGTCTTCGGTTTTGATATCCCTAACGATAAAATCGGAGAAGATTGGGCGATCAGCGCGCATCCTCATGGTGTCAGTGTAGTAGAAAATGGCGAATTCAAAGGGAAAAGATTAGATGAACTATGGTCAGAACACAAGGAATTGTTTGGGCATCCTTCAGAACCAGTGTTTCCATTGTTGATCAAGATCTTAGATGCAGAAGATGATCTATCTGTACAAGTACATCCAGATGATGCCTATGGGATGAAACATGAAGGTGAATTAGGAAAAACTGAATGCTGGTATATCATCGATGCTGAACCTGGTGCAGAAATTATCTACGGTCATCATGCAAAGACAAGAGAAGAACTAGCTGAGATGATCAAAGAGGGGCGCTGGGATGACCTTTTGAAGAAAGTACCAGTTAAAAAAGGTGATTTCTTTTATGTACCAAGCGGAACGATCCATGCTATTGGTAAAGGGATCATGATTTTAGAAACACAACAAAGCTCCGATACGACTTATCGCGTATATGACTATGACAGAAAAGATGCGCAAGGACAAACAAGAGAGCTGCATATCCAACAATCGATTGATGTAACAACTGTCCCTGCCAAAACACCAGAATTACAAATCAAAGAAGTCCGAAAAGGGAATTCATCGATCGTCACTTATTTAGAAACTGAGTTTTTCAATGTATATGAGTGGGATATTAAAGGAATCACATCTTTCAAAAAACAAGCCCCTTATACGTTGATGACAGTGATTGAAGGAGCAGGAGACCTTGTTGTTGACGGAAAAACATATCCATTAGAAAAAGGAACAAGCTGTATCATTCCAAGTGGCGTTTCTGAGTGGACGGTCCAAGGTGAACTAGCAATCATTGCGTCTGAACCAGGCAAATAGTTCCCAGATAGCTGAAAGCGGCAGACGGTTTTCGTTTGCTGCTTTTTCTACATAAAATCCGTCTATCAATAAATAGAAGTATGGTGAAAAAGATGGAATACAAATGGAAAGCAAACGGCAGCAGTCGAGTGTTTACGAAACAACTGAGAAAAGCCGGACACCACTTGAATGAAATGATCATGCCAAACCTAAGTCTGTTTATTGCTTGGGGAATCTTGTCATTAGTAATGAAAGGTGTGTCTGGCGATTTGCATGCCACGTTGGAAGAGGTATGCCACTGGATGATTCAACTGCTTTTACCAATCTTGATCAGCTATTCAGGCGGAAAATCGGTAGGGGGACAAAAAGGGGCAGTCGCGGGCGCAATCGCTTCTTTAGGGTTGATTGCTCGTTCCGATGCCCCGCAAATCGTAGGAGCGATGATTATAGGACCGCTTGCCGGCTTCTTGTATGAACAATTTGTTTCTAGATTTCATGCGAAATTCAAAGCTGGGTATGAAATGCTTGTCAGCAACTTACTAGTAGGGCTGATTGGTAGTGTCATTTGTATAATTGGAATCGTTTTTATTGAGCCAGCTTTAAATAGTTTCCACCTGTTGCTTGTCTCCGTCGTGTCTTGGCTAGTCAAAATGAATCTGTTGCCGCTTGTCAGTTTGATCCTAGAACCTCTAAAAGTATTATTTTTTAATAATGCAATCAACCATGGTGTGTTGACACCTTTAGGAATCGAATTCTCACAAGCAGTCGGACACTCTTACCTGTTTTTGATGGAGGCAAATCCGGGACCTGGTTTAGGGATCTTACTTGCTATCCTTTGTTTTGCAAAAAAACAGGAAAAAGTAAACGCAAGTGGAGCGTTGATGATCCATGCGATTGGTGGGATTCACGAAATTTATTTTCCGTTTGTCTTGTTGCGTCCATATCTGTTTTTAGCTGTAATGGTTGGTGGAGCAAGCGGCACGTTGATATTCCAATGGTTAGATGCGGGATTAGCTACTCCTGTATCGCCCGGGTCACTACTCGTGATTTTTGCCAATACGCCTTATCCGCAACTAGCTGGGGTAAGTATAGGGATAGCAATCAGTACATTTGTAACCTTCATTTGTGCAACGCTGCTATTGAAATTACCGAAAAAAGAAAAAGGAGACAACACGGTCAAAGAAAGGGGAGAAATCTTGGAACTATCTACCATTCATTCTGTCGTTTTTGCGTGTGACTCAGGCATGGGATCAAGCGCTATGGGAGCCGCCTTGCTGAAGAAAAAATTAGCAGCGGAAAAAATTGATCTCGCTGTTGGATACAGCTCTGTCTATGAATTGAACAATCAAGTAAATCAGCTTGTTATCGTCCAACATGAATTAGCGGATCTTGCAAGAGAAAAAGTACCTCAAAGTCAAATTTTCGTACTGGATCACTTTTTGGAAACAGATATCTTGCTGTCACGAATAAAAGAAGCGATCCACGAACCAAATTGGAAAGAAAAAAAAGAGAGAGTAGAAGTAGTAGAACAGAAAAAGTCGCCCGTTAACGTTGTGTTTTTGTATAAAAATAATAGACGTGGTTCACAAACCATGGGCATGGCGATTTTAAGTCAATTAGCAAAAAAAGAGAAAAAACAGTTTGTTATCTTAAAGGAACCAATCGAACAGCTCAAAATCCAAGAAGAAACGATTTATATCGCCCAAAGAGAACTAGCTGTAAATGAACAGCTAAAAGAAACGATCCCTCAGCTAGTCCTAGTGGAACATTGGGTAGCTACGAATGAATACGAAAAACTCGTGAAGGGAGAAAAATAAGATGTACTTATCGCCCAGAGAAAAACAATTATTAGCAGAATTTCTCAGCAGTCCCTCACCTGTGACTATCCAAAAAATGATGAATTTATTGAAAGTCAGCAAGCGGACCGTTTACCGCGAATTAGATAATCTTGAAGTCTCATTGAAATCGGTAAATGCTTCTTTGAAAAAAGTAGCAAGAGGTTCGTTTGTCATTGAGGCATCGGAAGAAGTAATGGAGCAATTAAAAGAAAATACAGATGGGAAAAGCGATGATTTGCCTACTGCTAAACGACAGCACGCAATTTTAGCCGAGCTGTTACTAACGACAGAACCGTTGAGTCTTGCCCATTTTATGGAATTATACCGCATCAGTAATACTACTTTTTATGCAGATATCAAACAGTTGGAAGAAAGTACCCGCCAACTGCCTTTGGAAATCATTCGGAACCAAGGATATGAGATCGTAGGACCGGAAAAATACCGTCGGCTTCTAACAGCGAATGTATTAGAATTAGAAATCAATGAATATGAACTTTTTCATAGTATTTCTTTTGATTCATCGCTGAATTACTTTTTTCGATTCGTTGATCCGCAACATCTGTCTCTTGCACGCCAAGTAGTCGGGGAAGAATTGATCCAAAAAAAGACCAATCTAAGTGATAGAAAACTTGAACATTTGGTTTTGATGCTGACATTGACGATGGATCGTGTAACGAAAAATCATTTACTGACAAATGAGACGTATAATGGTCTGGCAAACAAAGAATTGCTTCAGACCGCTAAACGATTATTCTCACGGATTGCTTCTGAGACAAAACAACTTTACCCAGTAAATGAGATCGTCTTTTTTGCAGGATTATTAAATGACTTCACGAACTCATTTGATCAGAATTTCTTTGAAGAAACGTTCGATACACAGCTTGCTTATTTAGTAAAACAACTGATTCAAGAAGTAAGTGAAGAGACGAATGTCCATTTTTATGAAGATGAAACCTTGTACAAAATGCTTTTGACCCATTTGTCTGGTGTGTTTTCAAGAGCCGTTTTACAAGAAGAGACACTGACTAATCCGATTTTAGAAAAAATCATGGTTCAATATGAGGAAATTGCCAATGCAATCCGCCAAGCAGTAGAGCGGATTTTTCAAGAAAAGAAATTATCAGAAGAAGAGATCGCATATATGGTCCTTCATTTTGCAAATTCATTGGAAAAAAGTCCGAAAGAAAGCAATATCAGTATTGCAGGATTTTCACCAAGCGGCTTAGCTTCTACTAGCATGTTGGAACTGCGTTTGAAACGGTATTTTCCTTTCATTCAACAGATTCATTTCTATCGGATCGCTGATTTGAAAAAAATTGATTTACAAGAAGAATATGATATTGTTATTTCTACATCTATTCTACCAGGATATGATGGAACATATATTTTAGTCTCCCCGCTACTGCTGGAAGAGGAAGTCAAGCAGCTAAAAGAAGCTTTTTCGCATATTGAGAAGAAAAAAAGGCAAAAAAATACGTATAACAGCAATAACGAGTGGATGCTAGAAGATACTTATGAGGAAACGATGCATTTCATGGAGCAAATCAATCAATTACTTGATCGTTTCTTTATTCAAGAACTAGATAACCCTGATACGGTCTCCGAAACGATTCGCAGTTTATTTCCTTATTTTCCTGAAGGACTAGTAACGGATGAAGAGGTGGTTCATCGCCGACTGCTTAAGCGATATGAACAAGCACCTATCGGAATTCCTCATACAAATATGGGGTTATTCCATACATCCAGCTCATTGGTTTCTAAACCGATCTTTTGTATTTTCAATTTGAAACAACCGTTGACAATTGACGGGATGGATAGACAGCCAATCGAATTGTCCCGTATGTTAGTTATGCTGGCGCCTT
Source organism: Enterococcus sp. HMSC076E04 (assembly GCF_001814285.1). Lineage (NCBI taxonomy): Bacteria > Bacillati > Bacillota > Bacilli > Lactobacillales > Enterococcaceae > Enterococcus > Enterococcus sp. HMSC076E04. The sequence continues at coordinate 90,069 of NZ_KV815578.1, forward strand.
CGCCAATCCAAGAAAAAGACGGGATTCTTTTAGGAAAAATCAGTGGAGCAATCATCATGAACGATTTGAACACCGAGATCTTCCGTTCAGGAAATAGAGAAATCGTTTATCAATTGTTAGCGAAAATCCTGATTGAAGAAATAAAGAAATGAGGGTGAAAAGATGATCCAGCTACCAGCAGAAAAAATATTGCTCGATCAATCCTATCAAAATTGGAAAGAAGCGTTGACCGAGATCGGCCAGTGGATGACCCAACAAGGGGGAATCAAAGCGGCATATATCCAATCAATGATTAAAAGACAAGAAAAATCGAGTGTCTATATCGGGAATTTCGTAGCCTTGCCACATGGGACTGACAAAGATGAAGAAGTAATAGAAGAAGGGATCTATTTAGTCCAAGTGCCTGATGGTGTGAACTTTGGAACAAAAGAGGAACCAAAAATCGCGACACTCTTATTTGTAGTGGCTTTAAAAAAAGAACATCAGTTAGCTGTGCTCCAAGATTTAGCCTTTTTCTGTTCAGACATCGACCAAGTAATGGCACTCAGTGATGCGGAAACCATTGAAGAAGTCCAAATGATTTTTGAACATGGACATATATAACCAATGTTCTCAGTAAAAAAGCTGCCTTGCATCAAGTAATAACTTCAACCAAGGGAAAAATAGGAGGAACTATTTTTGTTTGGTCGCTCTTATTACTGCGGATGCAAGCTTTTGAAAACTATTTATTCTAGAAAACCGTTTATTTGAAATAGGAGACGGTGACAAGATTTTTGTCACAGCTCCTATTATTTTTGTGTTTTAATAACTCTTTTTTATATAGATAGCGGCCATACCTATGAATAATAGAACGATACTCCATGTACCAAGTGTCAAGATACCATTCATGAAAGTAACCTGTTCTGAAGCTAGTGGCGAGAACATATCTCCTCCTCCGATCACATTTTGAAAATCAACATAAGAAGTTGGCAAGTAATGACTGATTGATTCTATCCATCCAATCGAAGAAAACAAGCGATACTCTGCTAAGAAAAGACAAAGAAGTGTACCTAAAAGATTGACTAGAGAATGTTCAAATAAAGCAGATAGAAGAAAACTGATTGTACTTAAAAAGAGTACCCACAACAACAAGAACAGAAAACTCTGGAAAAGATACGCATACATCGGAAGGATTCGTATCTCCTGACCAATGATCGTTCCTACAGGATAACGGAAGTCGCCCAAACCATTTTTGATTACTACTAGTATAGAGACGAACAAAAATGGAATCACGAGACTTAGCATAGCTGCACCATAATAAACGGTAAAACGGATGCTATGTTTCTTTACCATACTATCCGGTAATAGATTGACTAGAGAGATTACCTGCTTTCTTTTTTCATAAAAGATGATCGAGGAAAGAAACAAGGCGGTTATACATAAAATCAAAAAACTAGAAATCATTCCTGAAAAAATATTTTCGTAGTAATTCGCTAAAGGGAGATGCGCTGGCAAGTCAAAAATAGAATATCTTTGGATCTAATGTTCTTTCATATAATGGAGCAACTCGACACGTTTTTGTTGTTCAATGATTGGAATTCCTTGTCTTTGACCAGAAATCAGTCGATCCAGTATATCTTTTTCATAATGATAAGTTGCTTCGACCATTTCCTGGACATTCCCTGTGTTTTTTGCATGTAAGATTGCTTCAATCAGTTTGTTGCTTTTCTCTAAACTTTCCACAAATTCTTTCTCATTCTCATCTTCTTTCAATGTTTCAATCAAACGTTGCGTCTCTTCATAGTTATGATTCAGTTCATCGAATTCTGTATAAGCAAGTTCATAATCAAAAAAAAGTGGGAATGCAAAGAGCACGATCAACAAGAGAGGAAATAAAAAGTTTACTTTGTTTTTTAGTAAGAGATTGCGTTCAAATGTAAATAAAGTCATAGTTACACCTCATACAATTGACGATAAATAGCTAAAATCTCTTCCATATTTGAGGATTCTGTGACGATTTCTCCATTTTTTAGAAAACATGCTTTAGAACAAATCGATTGGATATTCGCGATAGCGTTGGAAGAAAGAAGAATCGTCTTCCCCTCTTCCTGCCATTGTCTGATCAGCCTATTCAAGATATCAATACTTCCTGGGTCTAACCCGTTCAACGGTTCATCGAATAACATGACAGATGAATCACTGATCAAGTAAGCAGCAAGCAAGACATGTTGTTTCATTCCTAGAGACATTTTTCCAATCGGCAAAGTAAGGTACTCAGTCATCTTCAATCGTTGGAAAACAGTTTGGCATTCTACTTTGCTCTGCCAATAGTATTTGATCAAAGTCAAATAATCAACAGCCGTTAGATAGTCGGATAACTGATTCGTTGATTCTAGAAAAAAGAAAGACCGGCGATAATCTGTATAAGCAGTAGGAGAGATGTTGTGAAGGGACAATTGATCATAAGTTGTTGGCAGCAGTTGGGCAATGCCGTTCAGCAAAGTTGTTTTGCCAAATCCGTTCGGGGCAATCAAAGCAGTTACTTCTCCTGATTCTACTAAAAGATCCAATTGTCGAATCACACGCTTTTTACCACGTTTCATGTTCATGTTTTTGATCAGTAATGTCATAGATAGGCCTCCAATATAAATTTTAATATCATAATAAAACAAAAAATATCCAAATAAAATGCTGACAAAAGTTATTATTTACATATTATAAAAAAGTTAAAATAACATGTTTATTTAAAAGTAAAGTTTGCTGATCCCAAAATTTTTTTATTTTGCTGATATCCTCAAACCTTTGGCACAAAGTTTCGTGCCAAAGTACGACTATTTCTCTTTTTAGTAAGCGGATACAATTAGAGTATCAAAAGGAGAGAGGAAGAGACAAAATGGAACGGACGATTCCCAAAAACAACATTTCGCTAAAAGCGAGGGTACAAAAATTAGGCAGTACCTTATCAAGCATGGTCATGCCAAACATTGGAGCACTGATTGCTTGGGGTGTGTTAACGGCTTTATTTATCCCAGATGGTTATTTGCCAAATGAAGCTTTTGCTACCATGGTAAGCCCGATGCTAACTTATCTGATTCCTTTATTGATCGGCTATACTGGCGGAAAAGTAATTGCTGGTGACCGCGGATCAGTTGTGGGAGCAATTGCAACGATGGGCGTGATTGTCGGAACAGATATTCCAATGATGCTAGGTGCGATGATTATGGGACCTCTTGGTGGATATGCCATCAAGAAATTTGATCAGCTGTTCCAAAAACGGATCAAATCCGGTTTTGAAATGTTGGTCAATAATTTTTCAGCAGGTCTTATCGGTTTTGGATTAGCGTTATTAGGTTTTTCTGCGATTGGTCCAGTTGTCGATGCATTGACTCAAGCAATGGCAAAAGGTGTAGAGATCATTTTATCTGCCCATTTGATTCCATTGACAAGTATTTTTATTGAACCAGCAAAAATCTTATTTTTGAATAATGCAATCAATCATGGGATTTTGACACCATTAGGAACTGAACAAGTAGCAGATGCAGGAAAATCTATTCTATTCTTGCTTGAAGCAAATCCTGGTCCAGGACTTGGCGTATTACTTGCTTTTACTTTGTTTGGCAAAGGAGCAGCAAAATCTTCAGCACCAGGTGCTATGATCATTCACTTTTTAGGTGGTATCCATGAAATCTATTTTCCTTACGTCATGATGAAACCGTTATTATTCTTATCAGTTATAGGCGGAGGAATGTCAGGAAGTTTCATTTTCCAATTGATGGATGCTGGACTAAGAGCACCAGCTTCTCCAGGATCAATCATTGCGATTCTAGCAATGACACCGTTCAATTCTTACCTTCCTGTTATTTTGGGCGTGATTGTTGCCGCAGCTGTTTCATTCGGTATTTCTGCAGTGATTTTGAAAGCGGATGCGAAAGATACAAATGAAGACTTTGAAAAGTCTGTGCAAGAGACAAAAGCAGCTAAACAAGCATCTAAAGGTGCCCAAGGTATTCCTCAAGGAACTGCGCTATCTGGCGTACAAAAAATCATTTTTGCTTGTGATGCAGGGATGGGATCAAGTGCGATGGGCGCTTCGATCTTGAGAAAAAAAGTACAGGAAGCAGACTTGCCTCAAACGGTGACTAACCAAGCAATCAGCCAACTGACAGATGACTCGAATACATTGATCGTTACTCAGGTCGAACTACAAGAAAGAGCAAAACAAAAAGCACCGAACGCGCGTTTTGTCTCAGTAGAAAACTTTTTGAATTCACCTCGATATGATGAAATCATTCAAGAATTGAGTAGCAAACAGGAACCATCAGCTTCTGAAACTAAGAACGAGCCAACAGAAGAGTTTCTTTCAGCAAACATCAAACAAATCAAAGAGATCCTACTTGTCCACGATGATCGTTCGGGGTCGGCAACAATGGGGATGACCGTGCTCAAAGATATATTAGACAAGAACCATTTAACTATCCCGTTACGAAAAGTAAACATCCAGGAGTTAAAAGGGGAACCTGATTCACTGATCGTAGCCAAAGAAAGTTTAGCAGAAAAAGCACGGATGGCTGCGCCTCAATCCATTCATTTATCGGTCAATAGCATGGTCAACCCACAAAAATTTGAATCGATTGCACAATATTTGAAACAGACAGCTTAAGGGAGGAAAACAGCATGCAAAGTTTGCCATTCGACATGATCGAGCTCAATCGATCATTTAAAACCAAAGAAGAAGCGATCCGCTATTGCGGTCAGAAGCTTGTAGAAGCAGGATGCGTTGATGAGGAATATATCGATGCCATGGTAGAAAGAGACAACATGTTATCTGTTTACATGGGGAATTTTATCGCGATTCCTCATGGAACAGATGAAGCAAAAAAATATGTGAAAAAATCCGGCATCTGTGTCGTACAGGTGCCAGACGGTGTCAATTTTGGTACGGAAGAAGAAGAAAAGATTGCGACTGTTTTGTTCGGTATAGCAGGAGTCGGCGATGAACATCTGCAGCTTGTACAGCAAATCGCACTTTATTGCAGTGATATGGACAATGTTGTCCAACTAGCAGATGCGCTCAGCAAAGAAGAAGTAACGGAAAATCTAGCAATTGCTTAAGGAGAGAGAAAAATGAGAGCAGTACATTTTGGTGCAGGAAATATCGGTCGAGGATTTATTGGAGAAGTTTTGGCAGCTAATGGATTTGAGATTACTTTCGTAGATGTGAATCACACGATCATTGATGCTTTAAATGAAAGAAAGGAATACGAAATCGAATTAGCAGATGAATCAAAAGAAAGAATCACTGTAAAAAATGTCAAAGGAATCAACAATCAAACAAATCCAGAAAAAGTAATCCAAGAAATCGCTGAAGCAGATTTAGTCACTACCGCCATTGGCCCGAATATCTTACCTTTTATTGCCGAGTTGATTGCAAAAGGGATCCAAGAAAGAGAAATGGAAGGAAACACAACACCTTTAGATATCATTGCCTGTGAAAACATGATTGGCGGTTCAGCATTTCTAGAAAAAGAAGTGTATAAATATCTTCCAGAAACATCATTTACTGACAAATATATCGGCTTTCCAAATGCAGCAGTCGATCGAATCGTCCCATTACAACACCATGAAGATCCTTTATTCGTCCAAGTAGAACCTTTCAAGGAATGGGTCATTGACGATAGCCAAAGAAAAAATAAAGAAATCCAATTAAAAGGGGTTTTATATGTAGATGATCTAGAACCATATATCGAACGCAAATTATTTAGTGTCAATACTGGTCATGCGACTGTCGCTTATACAGGTGCCTTGTTAGGTTACCAGACCATTGATGAAGCAATGCAAGATGCGTTAGTTGTGGCACAATTAAAATCAGTTCTGCAGGAAACAGGAAGTTTGCTGATTGCCAAATGGGGGTTTGATGCAGAGCAGCATCATGCGTATATTGAAAAAATCATCCATCGCTTCCAAAACAAATATATCTCTGATGCGATCACACGTGTCGCTCGGACACCATTACGTAAGCTAGGTTATCAAGAACGGTTTACACGGCCAGTGAGAGAACTGCAAGAACATAACTTGACTTGTCCACATTTGACGGCAACAATGGGTATTATTTTTAATTACTATGATCCTGAAGATGAACAAAGCCGTCAACTGCATGAAATGAAGATCCATGAAAACTTGGAACAATTGATCCAAGAAGTCACAGGAATCAATGATCCGAAAACAATTGGGAATATCAAGCAAAACGTGAACCGTTATGCCAAGCAAGTCGCTTAAAATAGGATACGAAAAAGGGGAATATGACGCAATTTTTGTCACATTCCCCTTTTTCGAATAACTAGGCTGTTTGTCCTTCAAGATAGGGCAGGTCCAACTCTTTACCGTAACGTTGTTCTAAAGCTAGGCGGATCAAGCGAGCTGCTAATTTCTCATTTCTTGCAAGGATAGGTCCATGGAAATAAGAACCGAAGACATTTCGGTAAATGACACCTTCGGATTGATCTTCCCCATTGTTCCCTTGACCTTGTACCACTTTCCCCAAAGGCCGTTCACCTTCACCTAAGAAAGTCCGACCATTGTGGTTTTCAAATCCATAATAAGTTTCATTGAATTCTTCATTATGGATGACAATGTCACCGATAAACCGGTTATTTTCCTGACTTAATGTGTAGTGATCCAGGGCACTGATACCTTGGATCTTTTCTCCGTTGGCTCCCATGTAGTAGTGACCTAGCAACTGATAACCACCGCAAATGGCTAACATGACACCATCATTTTCGATATAGTTGATCAAAGAATCTTTCTTTTTCTGGATGTCTTTTGAAATGATCAGTTGCTCAAAGTCTTGACCACCACCAAAGAAAACCAAGTCATATTTATCAGCATCAAAAGGTTCATGTATACTAACGATCTCCGTATGGCAAGAAACCCCCATTTTTTCTGCTACATATTTCAACATCAAAAGGTTTCCGTTATCACCATATGTGTTCATCAAATTTCCATAAAGGTGGGCGATATTGAGTTCATAATTAGCCATGATTCATTCCTCCTTTGATAAATCCTTGAGCCGCTAGTTCTTTACGTAGCTGCAATACAGCAGTGTAAGTAGCTAAGATATAGACATGTTCAGTTGGCAATTCTTTGATTTTTTCGATTACTTCTGGTAATTCTTTTGTTTCGGTCAATTTATTTTCTGGAATCCCGGCAACTTTCAGACGTAAAGTCATATCTGTATGACGGTCTCCTCCAGAAATAACGGCTGGGATATCCATATCGGCAAAGTTTTCAAAATTACCATCCCAAATCCAGCTGACATCGATTCCGTCTGCGTAATTGGCATTCAATAAAGCCACTAAAGAAAATGGATAAGGAGCTAGACCAATCATATCGATTACTTGATTGATGCCTACAGGATTTTTGACAAGTACTAATGTACATTTCTTTCCATTGATATTGATGACTTCTTGTCGGCCGAACACTTTCTCGTCATATCCTAAACCTTGTTTGATTTTATCAGGATCGACATTGAAGTACTCCGCCACTGCAGTAGCTGCTAAAGCGTTGTAGACGTTATACATACCACCAACTTCGATTCCATATTCATGACCATCGATCACAAAATCTGCTGAAACATTGTCCATCCGTACCATATCAGTCAAACGGTAATCCAGTTCAGGACGTTTGAAGTCACAATTTGGACAGTAATATTTTCCTAAGTTTGCATAAGTGATCATTTTATAATGCAGGATGTGATGACAATTTGGACACAAGACACCGTCTGTATTGTAATGCGCCATTTGTTCACGATCTTCTTCATGATCAAAGCCATAATATTTTCTAGGATTAACTGTTTCGATCGAATTGAAGATCGGTGAATCACCGTTACTGATAATCGTTGCATTTGGTGACTTTGCGGCACCGTCTACAATCATTTTATAGGTCGTATAAATTTCTCCATACCGATCCATTTGATCACGGAAAATATTTGTAAATAAAAATAGTTCTGGTTTCATGTATTCTGTGACTTTGCTCAAACTTGCTTCATCTATTTCTAGGACAGCAAATTTTTTCTGTCCTTTTTTTGGTTTTGCCTGCAAGAAAGTCGATACAATTCCTTGTACCATATTCGCACCAGTAGGATTGGTTAGAACTTCATCGAATTGCTGGCGCAAAATATTGACTGTTAAAGCGGTAGTCAATGTTTTACCATTTGTTCCGGTAACAACGACGACTTGGTAGTCTTTTGCCAAGCTATCCAATATATGTGGATCGACTTTCAGCGCTAGTTTACCTGGTAAACTTGATCCGCCTTTAAAAAAAGTTTTTAATGCCCATTGCGACGTTTTCCCAACTGCAATCGCAAAATGACTGCGTATTCCCATTATGTAACCTCCAAAAACGATTTGCTGACGAATAAATTCAACTAATCATACCATATGTTGAAAAAAAGGTTAAATTGCTTTTCTTATTCTTAAGAAAAGGTTACGGCTGAAAGTGCATGAAATCGGACAAAACCGCATGATTTAACAAAAAAACAGCTTGAAACAAAATGATTGTTTCAAGCTGCTGTGATTTTATTACTCCTCATCGGTCTTTTCATTATTAACCAATAATGATTTTCTCACTTGGATATTCATAGCCCAGATCTCGGGTTTCTTTTGGTACGAACAGCATCAATGTATACAGCATTCCAATCCGCCCAATAAACATCAGGGCAGCAATCGTGATTTTCCCTACAACAGACAAGTCGCCGGTAATCCCTAAGGACAAACCAGTTGTTCCAAAAGCAGAAGTTACTTCGACGATGATCGAGATCAGTGTTTGTTCCTCTGTAGCAGATAAAAAAACGATACAAAAGAAACACATACCAAGAGAAAGCATAAAGACAACGACTGACTTTCGCACATCATCTTGTTCGATTCTTCGTCCAAAAATATTGATATTATCCTCACTCTTGAGGAAGGAGTATAGATACAAACCGATGATCGCTACAGTAGTTGTTCGAATCCCGCCTCCTACAGAACTAGGACTGCATCCGATAAACATCAGTAAAGAAAAAATAATCAGTGTCGTGATCTGAAAATCACCCAAATCGTGAATCTGGAGACCGGCATTACGAGTCGTAATCGAATAAAACATCGAATTGATCCATTTGACACTCATACTGGAATCTTGGAATAAATGGTCCTTTTCCAATAGATAAATTAAGATAGTTCCCGAAACGAACAAGATGACAAAAGCCAACACAGCTAATTTGGTAAACAAGGAAAAACGAAATGGAAGCTTTGCACTGGAACGTTTATATAACAGCCACTCCCGGCACTCCATCAATACAGGAAAACCAATTCCGCCGACAAAAATCAAAAACATGATCAGAATCAAGAAAAAATAGTCATGTGCAAAGGGCTTGATGGAATCCCCAGTGACGTCAAATCCAGAGTTCGTGACAGCCGATATCGCCTGATAAAAACCATAAAAAACGGCATCACGCCAACGATCAAAATAGCCTCTATAATAAAAATAAATAGAAAAGAATGTCCCAAAAAGTAATTGAAACCAGATTAAAATAGCAAAAGTGATCCGAATCAGTCGGACGATACCAGACAAACGCGGTTGATTCATATCCGTCATGATCAGCTGCCGCTGTTTCAATGTGATTCGTCGTTTAGAAAAAATGACAAAAGCAGTAGAAATCATCATGATCCCCAAACCACCAACTTGAAATAATATTTCCAGCAGTATAATGCCGTTATCATTGAACACAGAATTGATATCAAAAGTCGATAGTCCAGTCACACTCACTGTACTGATTGCCATGAACAGCATGTCCACAAAAGAAACATGGCTATCTGGTTCGCGAAAAATCGGCAGATAAAATAGAACGAGTGATAAGACCGTCATCAATATATAATAAAAAACGATGATTTGGATCGATGAGAAATGATTGGCAGCAAACTTTTGTCCTCGCCGCTGCAGCCTTTGAAAGAATAAATCAACATGCACAGTACTATCCTCCTGACAATAGTCGTTTCTACCAGTATACAAGGGGAATCAGGAATACTCAAAGAAATTATTGAACAGATAACAATACAGCTTTCGATTAAAATAGAAATGGCTTATAATAAAGCAAATCCTAGAAAAAAGAAGGAGGAGGAATAACAAATTGATCAATGCCCAACAAATCGTAGAAAAAATGAAAAATCAAAAAATAAATTATGATACAGTTCTGAAAAAAATGATCATGCAATGGGAGAAAGAAGAAGTAAAGCCTAAGATATTAATACATACATGCTGTGCTCCTTGCAGTACGCACACGTTGGAATTCATGTCTCAATATGCAGATATCACGTTATTTTTTTCAAATTCGAATATCCATCCTAAAAGTGAGTATTTGCGGAGATTACATGAACAAAAACGATTTGTAGACCAATTTAATGAGAAAACTGACCATCATGTAGCGCTGATTGTTGATGAATACCGTCCAAGTGAATTCACCAAAATGGTTTTAACAAACCATCTTGAAGACGAAAAAGAAGGTGGTGCTCGCTGCAGTGCATGCTTCAATATGCGATTAGATCTTGTTGCGCAAAAAGCGCAAGAACTAGGATACGATTACTTTGGAAGTGCCCTGACGATCTCACCAAAGAAAAATGCAGCCTTGATCAATCAAATCGGAATGGATATCCAAAAGATTTACGGGACACAATATTTGCCAAGTGATTTCAAGAAAAACAAAGGCTATGAACGCTCTTTGCAAATGTGCAAAGAGTATGATATCTATCGCCAATGTTATTGTGGTTGCGTGTTCGCTGCCAAGCAACAAGGATGTGATCTGAAAAAAATCAATCGGGAAGCAAAAGCTTACGTAAAAACATCGACCGTAGTTTTTGATGAAAATTAAAGAAATCTTTCGGAAAAACGTAAGAAAAAAATAAAGAATTTATGGTAGAAATAAGGTAGACTGTATAATTTGTCCGTAGTAAAGTAAGGAAACAAGAATAAATTTCAATGAAGGAAGAGATAAGATGCGAAAAGTAGCACCTATTTTGAAGCCAATCGCTGTATTAACAATCTCGACGATTGTCGCGACTACTACAGGTATTGTGAATAGTTCCAGCTACCGTGCACCAAGTTCAAGTTCTAGTACTGTAGAAGAAACAACACCAACTACTTCAGTCTCGACATCTGAACCAACAACAACGGAAAGTTTGAATGAAACCACTACGACAAGTACATGGGACGATACAACAACTAGTTCGTCGTATGATGAGACATATACAACTGACAGCTCAAACGAAACAAGTAATACGGTACCAGATGGCACTCCATCGGATTCAACCAATCCAAGTACAAGTCCGGATACAAGTGCTAGCTCCGAAACGATACCAAGCAGTACGACTGTAGATGATAACACGCAAAATGATGATGCAGCACGTACAGCACAGCAAAACCAAGATTCAGGAAATACCCAAACGTATAACCAGCAAGCAGGTGATTCTCAATGACATTTTTACTAGACCTTATCAACGGGGTGCATAAATTCCTTGGCTATTTAGACATCAGTCCTAAATATCTTAACCGTGGATATACGATTTTAAGTGTGATCCCCACGCTTTATTTATTGAGAATTGTTTATGGACTTTGGCAAAACCAAAACTATCTTCAATTTTTCTTATATGGACTTGCATTTCTAGTGCTTGTTTATTTTACTGTTTTAAATGTATTTTATTACTTTTTAGATAAAAACACGAAAGCCGATGTCACGCAGCTTTTTGTGAAGTATTTGCCTGACGAAGCGTTCAACATCCAGACAGAAGAAACGATCAATAATGGAAATTCGATCGATAAAGTGAATACACAAGAGGTCATGGTTTCGTATGATGAAGATTACCAATTGAAATTAGCCGAGAATATGCGGTATTTGATTGGAAATGGTGAGATCAAAACAAATGAACTCGGTCGCATGGATGGATTTTTGGTCGATAGAAATACGTTGTATCCTTATTACTATGTCAAGAAAACAGGCGAGAAAGAGTATGTTCTAAATATTGGACGAAGCTACTCGGACATGGAAAAAGTAGGGACCATTCGACTGAGCTCAACAGAAGACACATTGGAACCTGTCGGATTGTTCATCGTTGGCGGTGATTTTGTCAAAGACGGGTTGCGTTATCATGAGCCTTATCGCCTGAAATTAATTGCAAAAAAAGCACAATCACAAGAAGAACAAGTTGTTTATAGTCGAAGCCAAAGAAGAAGACATTCATAAGGGGATGTGACATGACTTTTGTCGTGTCCCTTTTTTATATAACGAGAAAAATAGAACGAACACGTCACTTATTCTTTCCTTTCATTTATAAACATTGTAGAATAAAGAGAGTACAACGAAATATCGTAAAAAAATGTAATAAATAACGAGGAAATATAAGTAGGAGGTAAGCTGTGAAAGAATTTTTGAAAAATTGGGGGATCCTGATCCTTGTATTAGCGGCTATTTTATTAGCTAGAGTGTACGTGTTTACACCAGTCACTGTAAACGGACATTCGATGGACCCTACATTAAGTGATGGACAACGACTGATTTCATCTAAAATCTCGAACTATGAACGAATGGATATCATTACTACGAAGGAACCAGGGGATGAAGAACGAATGATCGTTAAACGAATCATTGGTATGCCTGGGGACACAGTCAAGATGGAAAATGACCAATTGACCATTAATGGCAAAAAGTATGATGAGCCTTATCTAGATAAGTTCAAAAAAGAATTTTCAGAAGATAAGTTACAAGGAGAGTATGCTTATAGTTCAGGGTTCCAAGCACAAGCAGAAAGCGCCTCTACCTTTACGAGCGATTTTGAATATACTGTGCCGAAAGGAAAGTATCTTGTTCTGGGGGATAACCGTTTGATTTCAAAAGACAGCCGAATGTTTGGGTTAGTCGACAAAGATATGATCCAAGGCAAAGTTGTTTTCCGCTACTGGCCTCTTTCAGAAATCAAAATCATTTGATGAAAAAATAAAAAGAAGAGGTTGTGACAGAAGTGGTCAGCTTCAAGAAATAAGAAGCTGCTTTTGGAACACCGTTTAAACGAAAAAAGAAGCTGTGACATATTTTTGTCACAGCTTCTTTTTAAGCTTTTTGGCTGATGGATAAGAAAAGCGACGCATGTTTATTCATGAATAGCTTTTCTCCACGATGAAAAGTATGACTAGCAGTAGAGACAAAGCCAGTTTTTTTCAATCGATCGTTCAATTCTTCTTGAATAAAACCATTATGGACTTTCGGATGACTGATTTGTTCATTCTTGTCAAAATCTACAATAATCAGTTGACCGCCAGGAGCTAAAAGTTCGAAAAGTTTCATGAGAATAGTCTCTGTATCAGGAATGTGCAAAAGTACGAGTGATAGAAGGATCACATCTGCTTGGACAGCAGGAAATTCGACAGAGGCATCAGCGTGGATCGTGCGGACATTTTTCAGATCTGCTGCTTGGATCTTTTCTTCTGCCATTTTCAACATAGTTTCTGAAGCATCGGCAATGATCAGTTCTTTGAATCTTTCCGCAAGCGGTAAACTCACAAGCCCAGTTCCGCCTCCGTAATCCAGCAGGACTTTTTGGTGGCTGTCGCGCGGTAGATAAGTAGCTAGTTCTTCGCGAATAATCTTGGCTAATGCTTGACGGTCAGGGGAATCATAATGGTTAGCGATGGAATCAAAAATATTTTTTGTCATCAAATAGCTCCTTACATAAAACTTTGGAATTTTAACTTATTATAGCACGTGAAAAGAAAGAAAACATGCTATACTCAATTCAAAAAGAAAGTATTTAGCGGATGTACTTATTTTTATAACTCCTAAGAATTTTCAAGGACAGAAATTTTTCCAGAAAGATGAGAGAAATGGATCGCCTTATTTAGTTCTTGTCAAAAAGTTGGAACAAAAGTAAGCAAGGGATTTGAACGATAATCTGTGCTTGATGAAAATTCTCACTGTAAAAAATGTTGAAAATCAAGTATAATACCATAGGAACAAACTGGAAGGTGAAAAAGAGCATGGCACAACTATTTTTTAAGTATGGCGCAATGAATAGCGGCAAGACGATCGAGATCCTAAAAGTCGCTCATAATTATGAAGAACAAAACAAACCAGTTGTCTTGATGACAAGCGGTATTGATACAAGAGATGGTTTAGGCGTTGTTTCAAGCCGAATCGGACTGAAACGTGAAGCAATGCCGATATTTGAAGAAACAGACGTATTTGACGTGATTCAGAACATGGAAAGCAAACCCTATTGTGTGCTGATCGATGAAGCGCAGTTCTTAAAAAAGAAACATGTCATTGCTTTTACGAGAATCGTGGATGAATTGGATATTCCGGTTATGGCGTTTGGTTTGAAAAATGATTTTCGAAACGAGTTATTTGAAGGATCAAAATATTTATTGCTTTACGCAGACAAGATTGAAGAAATGAAAACGATCTGTTGGTTCTGCCACAAAAAAGCAATCATGAATTTACATTATATTGATGGGAAACCTGTTTATGAAGGCGATCAAGTGCAAATTGGCGGAAATGAAGCTTATTACCCCGTTTGTCGAAAACATTACTTTCATCCATCAATGATTACAGAAGGAGAATAAGCATGTACGATCAATTACAATCAATTGAAGACCGTTATGAAGAGCTTGGAGAACTTTTAAGTGACCCAGAAGTGATTTCTGATACAAAGCGCTTTATGCAGCTTTCAAAAGAAGAAGCAAACACGCGCGAAACAGTCGAAGTTTATCGTCGTTATAAAGAAGTAGTCCAAGGAATCACCGATACAGAAGAACTGCTTGGTGAAAAACTGGATGATGAAATGGCTGAATTAGCAAAAGAAGAATTATCCGAGTTAAAAAAAGAAAAAGAAGTCTTAGAAGAAAAAATCAAGATCCTGCTTTTACCAAAAGATCCAAATGACGATAAAAATATCATCATGGAAATCCGTGGAGCAGCAGGTGGAGACGAAGCAGCCTTATTCGCGGGTGATCTTTTCAATATGTACCAAAAGTATGCTGAAGCGCAAGGTTGGAAAACAGAAGTGATGGAAGCGAACGTTACCGGAATCGGTGGATACAAAGAAGTGATCATGATGATTACCGGAGAGAATGTTTATTCGAAATTAAAATATGAAAGTGGTGCACACCGTGTCCAACGTGTTCCTTCAACTGAATCGCAAGGGCGTATCCATACTTCCACAGCAACAGTTGTCGTGATGCCAGAAGCTGAAGAAGTAGAGATCGATATTGAAGACAAAGATATCCGCACAGATATCTATCATGCTTCAGGTGCTGGCGGACAGCACGTCAATAAAACAGCATCTGCTGTACGTTTGACTCACTTACCAACAGGGATCGTCGTTGCTATGCAGGATGAACGTTCTCAGATCAAGAATCGTGAAAAAGCAATGAAAATCTTGCGTGCTCGTGTGTATGATAAGATCCAACAAGAAGCACAAAGTGAATATGATGCCAATCGAAAATCAGCAGTCGGAACTGGGGATCGTTCAGAACGGATTCGGACATATAATTTCCCGCAAAATCGCGTGACTGATCACCGTATCGGATTAACTATCCAAAAATTAGATCAGATTTTAGCAGGGAAATTAGATGAAATCGTTGATGCATTGATCATGTATGATCAAACATCAAAACTGGAAGCTATGCAAAATGGGTAAAATGACCTATCGAGAAGTCCTGTCACGGGCTTCTTCTTTTTTAGAGGATCATGGAAAAGAAGCATACAGTATCCAATTTTTATTTTTGGAACGGAAACAATGGAAAAAACTTGATTGGCTCCTTCATATGAACGAAGAGATTTCAGAAGAAGAACAACAGTTGATCGAAACAGATCTGCGACTTCTGCTTGCAGATCATCCGCCTCAGTATTTGCTAGGATATGCAGATTTTTATGATCATCGGTTGAAGGTAACCGAAGCAACACTGATTCCTCGACCAGAAACAGAAGAGTTAGTGGAGTGGTGTTTAGACGAGACGCCTGATGTACCATTGGAAGTGATAGATATTGGGACAGGTACTGGGGCGATTGCTATTAGTTTGAAAGCAGCAAGAAAAAATTGGCATGTATCTGCCGTAGATCTTTCTGAAGAAGCGTTAGAAGTCGCGAAAGAAAATGCTCAGCACGAAGGAACGAAAATCAGTTTTTACCATGGGAATACATTGGAACCAGTACAGGATCGGCGATTTGATGTGATTATTTCTAATCCGCCGTATATCAGTCGGAATGAATGGGAACTGATGGATGAAAGTGTCCGGTCATTCGAACCTAAGATGGCCCTTTTTGCGGAGAACGATGGATTAGCTGTTTATGAAAAAATAGCAGTTGAAGCACCAAGCGTACTAAAACCAAATGGAACGATTTTTTTAGAAATCGGATTTCGCCAAGGTGAAGCAGTAAAAAAAATATTTCAGCAAGCATTTCCAGATAAAAAAGTAGCGATAAAAAAGGATCTTTTTGGTAATGAACGAATGATCCAAGTCTACAGTTGAAGTTGTGGATGAAAAAATTTTTATTTGTTTTTTTATTATAAAAAAACACTAATTTGACAAGGATGTAAACGACTTTTTGGCTTATCAACAAGTTTATCCACTATTGATAAATGGATTATCCACAGACAGTGGAAAACTTGAGGATAAAGTTGGATAAAACAAGAATGTATGAAAAAGGGGTTGTGGATAAACTGTGGAAACGAAACGTTATGATGAAACTGAATTAAAAGAGGCAGCCAAAGCACTGAAAGCAGGAGAACTTGTTGCTTTTCCTACTGAAACAGTGTATGGATTGGGCGCCAATGCTCTATTGCCCAATACTGTCAAGAAAGTGTTTTCTGTAAAAGGAAGACCTCAAGACAATCCATTGATCGTCCATGTCGCCTCTTTTGAACAAGTAAAAGAGTATGTGGACAACTTTCATCCAGAAGCAGAGAAGATTGTGAAGAACTTCTGGCCTGGACCACTAACTTTGATATTTAAAATCAAAAAAGACACCTTGCCCTCAGTTGTAACAGGAGGATTATCCACAGCTGCATTTCGTATGCCGGATAACAAAAAAACACTAGAAGTAATCGAACTTTCAGGGGTTCCGCTTGTCGGTCCAAGTGCAAATACGTCGGGAAAACCAAGTCCGACAACTGCAGATCATGTATTCCATGATCTACAAGGAAAAATTACCGGGATCATTGAGGATGGAGCTACGCGAATTGGTGTAGAATCCACTGTTCTTGATTTAAGTAATCCAACAGCCATGCCTATGATCTTACGACCAGGTGCAGTAACGAAAGAACAAATCGAAGCAGTTATCGGATCTCCTGTTGCTGTTGATCAGCATCTTGTAAAAGAAAATGAAACACCAAAAGCGCCTGGGATGAAATACAAACACTACTCACCCGATACACGTGTTCTGATGGTCAGAGATGGCGATTGGTCAATTGCAGTTCAATGGGCAAAAAATAAGAAGATCCGTGCAGGTGTCATAGCAAGCCCCGAAATTGCGGATCAAGTGCGGACAGATACTGCAGCTGTTTATATGTATAACGACAACTCAGTAGAAGCGGCGGCTAAAGGATTGTTTGCAGGTCTAAGAGGATTAGATGAACCAACACTTGGATTAGATTTGATTTTTGTACAAGTATATCCAGAAACTGGATTGGGGAATGCTTATATGAATCGCTTGAAAAAAGCAGCTGGGCAAAATTATTTTGAAAAATGATCAATTGGTTATTGCCGCATTCTTTTAGTATGATACAATGCTATCAAGTAAATCTTCTATCAGTGAACGAAAAACGAAGTGTAAATAGAAGAGATACGAATATTTGGCAATTTGTTTTTGATGGGAAAAATAAAATTGTAGGAAAATAAAAAGGAGCTGTTGTTTGTGGTAGATTACAAAACGTTTGACCCTGATCTTTGGGCTGCGATCGCCAAAGAAGAAGAAAGACAAGAACATAATTTGGAGCTGATTGCCTCTGAAAACTTTGTCTCCGAAGCAGTGATGGCTGCGCAAGGAAGTATTTTGACAAATAAATACGCAGAAGGTTATCCAGGGCATCGCTATTATGGTGGATGTGAATTTGTCGACATCGTTGAAAATTTAGCGATTGACCGTGCAAAAGAATTATTCGGAGCAAAATTTGCGAACGTCCAACCTCACTCCGGCTCTCAAGCCAACACGGCTGCTTATCTCGCTTTGGTAGAACCAGGGGACACGATCTTAGGAATGGATCTTTCCGCAGGCGGACATCTAACACATGGATCACCAGTCAACTTCAGTGGCAAAACCTATCACTTTGTTGCTTACGGTGTTGATCCGACAACAGAAGTTATTGATTATAATGTGGTACGTATTTTAGCTAGAAAACATCAACCAAAATTGATTGTAGCAGGTGCCAGTGCTTACGGACGAACGATCGACTTTGCGAAATTCAGAGAAATTGCAGATGAAGTAGGCGCAAAACTGATGGTAGATATGGCACATATCGCAGGATTAGTAGCAGCAGGACTTCATCCTAATCCAGTTCCTTATGCAGATATCACAACGACTACCACTCACAAAACATTGCGCGGACCTCGAGGCGGCATGATTTTGACAAACGATGAAGCATTAGCGAAAAAAATCAATAGTGCGGTCTTCCCAGGTATTCAAGGCGGACCTCTAGAGCATGTGATTGCTGGGAAGGCAGCGGCATTCAAAGAAGCACTAGATCCTGCATTTAAAGAATATAGTGAACAAATCATTGCCAATGCAAAAGCAATGGTCAAAGTATTCAATCAAGCAATCGGAACAAGAGTCATTTCAGGAGCGACAGATAATCATCTGATGCTGATCGATGTTCGTGAGTTAGGTATAAATGGAAAAGAAGCAGAGAGTATTTTGGACAGTGTGAATATCACGGTAAATAAAAACTCGATTCCTTTTGAAACACTAAGTCCATTCAAAACAAGCGGCATCCGAATCGGTACACCAGCAATCACTACTCGCGGATTCAAAGAAGAAGATGCTGTAAAAGTGGCTGAATTAGTTGTCAAAGCATTACAAGCAAAAGGCGACAATGCTCAACTAGACGAAGTCAAAACAGGTGTACGCGAATTAACTGAAAAATTTCCATTGCACAAAAAATAAAAATTTAAATTCCATATAAAACAGAAAAGTTCAATGCTGGACTTTTCTGCTTATTTTTTTGGAGAAAACGGATTCTTTGACAATATCGATGATGCTCTCTAGTATATGAGGTGTAATTTTAGTCTTCACATTAAATCTCAGGGAGGAAAAGTCATGACTGATCGTATCTCGTTAGAAAAGGAAGCCATAGCATTCAGTGATGCAAATGCACCTCATCCGCGAATCTATGAACTAGCACCGGAAGAAGGAAGAGCATTACTGGAAGAAGTACAAGAATCACCTGTGAACAAATATTCCGTTGATATTGAAGACTTGATGGTAGATACTGGCGAATGGGGAAAAATCAATATTCGTTTTGTACGACCAGAAGGAAATATAGATAAATTACCAGTTATTTTTTATATCCATGGAGCTGGTTGGGTCTTTGGCAGTGCTCAAACCCATGATAAATTGATCAGAGAACTTTCGGTCCGCACGAATTCTGTCGTTGTCTTTCCAGAATATAGTCGATCACCTGAAGCGAAATATCCAACAGCAATTGAACAAAATTATGCTGTGTTGCAACAGCTGAATAAATTAGCCAAGTCAAAAAATCTGGATCTCGAGAATCTAATTGTTGCAGGAGATTCAGTAGGTGGTAATATGGCTACAGTCATGACGATCTTAACAAAAGAACGAAAAGGGCTCCCAATATCTAAACAATTGCTGTATTATCCAGTTACCAACGCTGATTTTGATACAGATACCTATCATGAATTCGGAGAAAACTATTTTTTGACGAGAGATGGAATGAGATGGTTTTGGGATCAATATACGACGAATGAAGAAGAACGTGCTGAAATCACAGCTTCGCCTTTGAGAGCAGAACTGAATGAACTAAAAGATCTACCTCCAGCAATGATTCTGACAGGAGAAGCGGATGTATTAAGAGAGGAAGGCGAGGCTTATGCACGCAAACTTCGTGATGCAGGGGTTCCTGTTACACAAGTACGCTTCCAAGGAATCATCCATGATTTCGTCATGGTAAATGCTATGGATCAAACAAAGGCAGCGCGTGCAGCAATGGCATTATCTACTTCTTGGATCATGGAAAAAGAATAAGCTTTGCTTGTCAGCAGGAAAACTTCTTTTCAAAAAAGGATTTTCTTAGGAAAAATGGCGAGTTTGACTAGTCAATCACTTGATTTTGTTTTACAATTAAAAAGAAACGACAGAACAAAGGAGAGCTTAAAAAATGGGCAAATTTCAAGTGATCGATCATCCATTGATTCAACACAAACTAACTATTATTCGGGACAAAAACTGCGGAACAAAGGTTTTTCGTGAAGTAGTCGATGAAATCGCTATGTTGATGGCATATGAAGTATCACGGGATATGCCGTTGGAAGACATCGTGATCGAAACACCGATCACTGAAACAACACAAAAAACGTTGTCCGGTAAAAAAGTAGCGATTATTCCAATCTTGCGTGCAGGTATCGGAATGGTTGATGGTATCTTGGAATTGATTCCAGCTGCTAAAGTGGGCCATATCGGTCTTTATCGAGATGAAGAAACATTTGAGCCACATGAATATTTCGTCAAACTTCCAGAAGACATTGATGCACGTCAGTTGTTTGTAGTAGATCCAATGTTGGCAACAGGCGGATCAGCAATCATGGCAATCGATGCATTGAAAGAACGTGGCGCGTCGAACATCAAATTCGTTTGTTTGGTAGCAGCACCTGAGGGAGTAAAAGCTTTGCAAGAAGCGCATCCTGATATTGATATCTATACAGCTTCTCTAGATGAAAAATTGAATGAACATGGTTATATCGTTCCTGGACTAGGGGATGCGGGTGACCGTTTGTTTGGTACAAAATAAGTGAAAATGAAAAAGGATGTGACACAACTTTTGTCACATCCTTTTTTGGTCATTTTTAATGTTTGAGGCAGAGCAGCTTTTTCACAGCTTTCGTTTGTATATAAAAAAACCATCCCAAAAATGCAGAGATGGTCAAATTCAAATCTTTTTAAGTTCTTTGTAGTTAACGATTACTACACCCTTGCTTTGCGTCATCAAGTTCGCATTTTCTGCAGTTTCATCAATCTCAACAACAGCGGAATTTTTCAATTGTTTTGAAATCGTTCCAGTTTGCGGCTTGCCGTGAATCGTGAACATTACGTGAGTATTGATCTTGAATTTTTCACCAATTTCCGATGGTACGATAGTTGTATCAAATTTTCCAAAAGTTGCCATTTTCATAAAACCTGCCTTTCACATCAATTATACCACGTTTTATGAAAAATATCATGAAATTAAACTAATTTTCCATCGAACTCTTTACAATCAGCCAAATAGAGTATATAATTTCTTTTGGATAAGGCCAGCTTAGCTCAGTTGGTAGAGCAACGCACTCGTAACGCGTAGGTCGTAGGTTCGATCCCTATAGCTGGCATAAAGCAAAAGACAGATACCCTGATCGGGTATCTGTCTTTTTTATTTATGTCTGTGTGATTTAAAAACCATTAAAAATAGCGTATACTTTGTTTATAGAATGTAGTGGGGAGAAATATATTTCTGGGAGGAAATCGTGATGTCTAAAAGTGAAGAAATAGAAAACATGGTACTAAAATTATATGATCTCGTTTTAAATCCAGAGATCAATGAAAAGGAACGTATACTTCTGATAGAAGCAAAAACAGGCTTAGAAAAAGGTCAGTATTATCCTAAAGTCATGAATAATTTGGAACGTAGTTTACGTCCGTTAGCAATCAAGGGAGAATTGTCTAAACCAGTCTCACCGTTTTATATGGAGATATCAACAATAGGAAAATTTGAAAAAGAATTAGGTCGAGGAATGGCTTCGGCACCGATTACTTTTGGGCATTTATAAAAATGGATTATTCATCTCAATGAATTAAAAAGTAGCGTCAATCACAGAATACAGGCTAGGTTCGTTTATTTGAACAAAGTCTGTATTTTTTATATTGTGTTTTATTCTTTATTTAACATAAAAACAGCTGTTATAAAATAATAATGCTAATTAAAAGAATATTTTATGCAACTATAGTTATTTATGCACGTTGCATTTTTGTAAGTTAAAAATTGGAAATATAGATTGAAAAAATGAAAGCAATAAGTAAAATAAAATGAATATATGCGAAAAAATAATTTGCATTAGGAAAAACCTTGTAAAAACAGTTTTTTGGCATATTTATTTTTTATAAATATTTGTAAAATAACTATCAATTTTTTAGTTAAAAGATTGGAAATGAGTGGGGGAGGAATTGAAGAAAGGATTTTTGAGAGATGATATGGTAGGTTTTATTTTTAGTTAAAATAGGGGAGATAGAAAAAATGAAAAAGTGTAGAAATATTATTTTATCAATGTTATTTATTATTACTAATATAACATCACTGATTCCTGTTCATGTCTATGCGGATGCAGGCAGAGATATCAGCAGTAATGTCACTTCGTTGACCGTGGATCCAACGAATATTACAGATGGAGGAAACATAAAAGTAAAATTCTCGTTTGACGAAAAAAAACAAGACATCCAGCCAGGTGATTATCTTTGGATCAATTGGCCAAGTGAAGGAAATATTCGCGGTGAAGGATTTCAAAAAGAAATCCCATTAATGATTGAAAATAAAAATGTTGGAACTTTAACGGTCAGAAAAGATTCTGCACATGTTGTATTTAATGAAAATATTAAAAACATAGACTCAGTAGAAGGTTAGGGGCAATTTGAGATACAGGCCAGAAACGTAACCGATACTGGTGAAGAAAATACGGGGCCATTCACCGTGACGAGCGGTGACAAAACGGCTACTGTAAATGTGACAAAGCCAGCTTCTGGTTCTTCTTCTAGCGTTTTTTATTATAAAACAGGAGACATGCTTCCTGAAGATACTGAGCACATTCGATGGTTTTTGAATATTAACAATAACGGCACTTACGTTGAACAACCAGTTAAAATCAGTGATGAAATCCAAAGTGGACAAAGATTAGATCCAAGTACGTTTGAAATTAATCAAATACACTTAGGTGAACAGAAAGTTTACAGAGGAGAAGAGGGAATCCAACAATTTTTACAAGATTTCCCCGGTGCTACATTTGATTTTTCAGTAAATGATAATTACATTGAAATAACTATACCAAAAAACTTTGTCAATCTTAGAACAATAATGGTGAGTTATAAGACGATCATAGAAGAACCAGAACAAACAAGTTTTGAGAATCATTCGAAAGCTTGGTTTAAAGAAGTTAATAAACCTGCTGTTGATGGAGAAAGTTTCAATCATACAGTTAAAAATATTTCAGCTTCTGGTGGAGTCAACGGTACAGTTAGAGGCGAATTGAAGATTTTCAAATATATCAATGGCACAGAGATTGGTATCCCAAATGTGACTTTCGAATTAAGACGAGCAGATGAACAGCCTATTCAAGGACAGTCTAGTATCCTGTTGACTTCGAATGAACAGGGAGAAGTTAGTATCAAAGGTCTGCAAGTAGGAGATTATGTTGTAAAAGAAAAAGAAGCACCCAATTGGATTGATTTTGATCCACTAAGTTCAAATGAACTCAAATTCTCCATAAACGAAAATGATACAGAGGGAGTCAGTTTACCTGTTTATAACAAGAAAAAGGTTACGAACATCACAGCAACTAAAATTTGGAACGGTGGAACCACTCCCAGACCAAGTATTTATTTCAAATTATTCAGAGCAAGTACAAACAATTGGGAACCAGTTCCTGATGCAGAAACAAAACGATTAGACAATGGAATAACTTCAGTGACTTGGGAAGATATCCAACAGTATGATGATAGCGGAAACGAATATACGTTTAAAGTGCAAGAAGTAGACCAAAACGGAAATGATTACGTCCCTTCAGGTTATCAAAAAATTGAAAACGGGCTAGTCGTTACCAATGAGAATAAAGAAGTCATTTCAGTCTCAGGACAAAAAACATGGGAAGACAATGAGA
>NZ_KV815579.1:0-50610 GCF_001814285.1 Enterococcus sp. HMSC076E04
GCCCAACCAAACGAAAAATATGAGGAGCTATTTTGGTTTGGCTGTTCTTATTGCTTGATGCAAGACAGCTTTTTTACAACCTCTTATTCATATTTCACTTCATACAAATAAAGTCCTTCAGGATGTGCTGTAGGTCCTGCTGCATTACGATCTTTTTTCGCAATAATCGCTGGGATACTATCTTCAGGCAATCGGCCATTACCAATTTTCAATAGCGTTCCTACTAAGATACGTATCATCTTATACAAGAAGCCATTTCCTCTAAAAGTAAACAACAGTTCGTCTTTTGTTTCATTGACCTCCATCTTAGCCTCATAGATCGTACGTACTTTATCCTCTATCGAGCTTCCTGATGCACAAAAAGAGGTGAAATCGTGGGTCCCCAATAAATCAGGTAGCGCCCGCTGGATTTTTCCCAAATCAAGTGGGTAAGGATAATAACTGGCATAATGACGTCGAAAGGGACTGCGTGGCTTGCCTATATCCACTCGAAATTGATAAGTTTTTTCTTTGACCAAATATCTTGCATGAAATTCTTCTGAAACGATTTCTACTTTTCTTACAGCGATATCCTCTGGTGACTGGGTATCTAACGCAAAACGCATTCGTTCTAATGGGCGTTCTTCTGGATAATCAAAATGGATCACTTGCCCGATTGCATGTACTCCGGCATCTGTCCTTCCCGAACCAAAGACCGTGATTTCTTTCCCGTTTGCCATTCTTTGTAATGTTTTTTCTACTTCTTCTTGAACAGTACGTCCATTTGGCTGTTTCTGGAACCCATTGAAATTTGTTCCGTCGTATGCAATGATTGCTTTGTAACGTACCATGGTTTTCTCTCCTTTGTTTCTAAAAAGTTGTCTAGAAATAGTGGTTTTTCCAGATAATGTTGTTTGTTCTTTTTTTCAAATAAAAGAAAGAGGCCTGTGACATTAGTCTGCCACAGACCCTAATGCTTCTTGTCATACACTGTTCGCATCCTTTCTTGCAAATAGATTAGCAAGAAAAGGATAGATAGCGGTCCATTGAACGTTTATCCTCTTAAAAAGATCAGCAGCACGGTTAATAATATAAAAGCAATGATAACCATCGTGTCTCTATTATGCCAATGCAAGACACGATATTTCGTTCTTCCTTCCCCGCCCTTGTAGCCCCTTGCTTCCATAGCGGTCGCAAGATCTTCCGCTCGGTTGAAACTGCTAACAAATAAAGGAATCAGCAAAGGAATGACTGCTTTCATTTTCTGAACTAGATTGCCTTCACCAAAGTCAACACCACGCGCGCGCTGAGCGTTCATGATCTTTTCTGTTTCATCCATCAATGTAGGCACAAAACGAAGCGCAATCGACAGCATCAAAGAAATTTCGTGGACTGGGAACCGTACGGCTTTCAATGGACGAAGCAAGTACTCAATCGCATCAGATAATTCCAAAGGCGGTGTAGTAAGCGTGAGTAGCGTCGACATAAAAATAATCAACACGAATCGGCAGAAAATAAAGAGACCGTTCATCACACCAAATTCAGTGATATGGAAAACACCCCAACTCCAATAAGTTTCTCCGCCACTAGTAAACAAGACTTGCAAAGCTACAGTAAAGAGGATCAGCCAAATCAATGGGCGAATACCTCGGATAAAAAATTTCAAGTCTACTTTTGATAAGAAGACAGAAAATAATGTGAAAACTGCCAATACAAGATATGTTTCCCAATTATTTGCTAAAAAAATGATACCAATAAAATAAAAACTGGCTAATAATTTGGCTCGGGGATCCAATCGATGGATCAAGGAATCTCCTGGCATATAACGACCAAATATCAATTTATTCATCATGGGCATTTCCTCCAGCAGAATGGATGATGGCGTTTGCTAATTCTTCAGCTGTCAAAGGTAAGGTAGTGAAGTCCATCCCTTTAGCCATTAATTCTTCTGCAAATTCTGTGGCAGTAGGTACACCTAACTGTTTTTCTTTTAGCCATTCGATGTTTTGAAAAACCTCTTGAGGCTGCCCGCTATTAACGATTCGCCCCTTCTCCAGTACATAGACATAGTCTGCAAAATTGGCTACATCATCCATTAAATGCGTCACTAAAACAATAGTAATCTGTTGTTCCTTATGAAGACGCCAAAACATCTCCATCATTTCTTTTCTTCCCTGAGGATCAAGTCCTGCCGTTGGTTCATCCAATACAAGTACTTCAGGCTTCATGGCAAGCACACCAGCGATTGCTACTCTACGCATTTGCCCTCCTGAAAGTTCAAATGGTGAACGTTCCAAATAGCTTTCATCCAGTCCAACTTGTTCTAATGTTTCTTTTGCTAGTATCAGCGCTTCTTCTTCACTGACACCAAAGTTTTTAGGACCGAAGGCAATATCTTTTGCCACCGTTTCTTCGAATAGCTGTGCTTCTGGAAACTGAAAGACGATGCCGACTTTTTTTCGGATAGGCTTTAGATTTTTATTATCCGTATCTGGCTGAATGTCGCGTTCTCCAATATGGACGGTACCGCTTGTTGGCTTAACAAGCGCATTCAAATGTTGGAGTAAAGTTGATTTCCCGCTTCCGGTATGCCCTACTAATGCAGTATAACTGTTTTCTTTGATCGTCATATTGATGTCAAATAAGGCTCGTTGTTCAAATGGTGTATTCGGCTGATAAGTGAAGTCTACTTGTTCAAAACGGATGTCCATAACCAATCCACCATCCTTTCTTCTGTCATATATTCACTTGGCACATCTACCCCACGTTCTTTCAGTGCACGTTTCAGTTTTTCAGGAAATGGTAGATCTAGACCTAAATCGATCAGTTCAGGCCCCGCAGAAAAGATTTCTTTTGGTGTACCTTCACGGACAAGTTCTCCTTGTCTCATCACTAGTATCCGATTAGCATTAGCTGCCTCATCAATATCATGAGTGATAGATATAACGGTCAATTGACTTTCTTCTTTGATCTTCTTGATCGTAGAAATCACTTCTTCACGGCCTTCTGGATCTAGCATACTTGTTGCTTCATCTAAAATAATGATATCAGGTCGTAAGGCAACCACGCCGGCAATAGCAACACGTTGTTTTTGTCCTCCTGATAAACGAGCAGGCTCGCGTGTAGCAAACTCAGCCATTCTAACTTTCTCAAGTGCATCTTTCACACGTATCAGCATTTCTTCTCTGGGAATCCCTTGATTTTCAAGACCAAACGCAACGTCATCTTCTACTGTCGAACCAACGAACTGATTGTCTGGATTTTGAAAAACCATTCCAACCATTTGCCGGATCGTCCAAATGTTTTCTTCATCCAATACTTGATTTCCGACTTTCACGACCCCTGATTCTGGCAGAAGTAGCCCATTGATTGTTTTGGCAAGTGTCGATTTTCCTGAACCGTTGTGTCCAATAATAGCGATCCACTCACCTTTATCAATTGTAAAGGAGACATCTTTCAATGCGGGGCGAAGATCATCTGGCTGGTATTTGTAATTTATTTTCTCTAATTCAATAATTGGCTCCATGATTACTCCTTCTTCATCCTAAAGTTCCTACTAACACTATCAAAAAAAGACAAAATTTTCAATTATTTCTCGCTTAAAATGTTTTTTTATGCCTTCAAGCAGAGCTGTCATGACAGTTAATTGAAGGTATAAAAAAACACTTTATGATGAGTGCTTACTCCCCAAGCGATATTCGCTTGAGGAGCAGCGCTGAGCTAGACTCGGAAAAATATCTTCCAACATCATAACACTCTAAAAGAATCATCTATAAAGTGATGTTATTAGTGTGATTTTAGACAAGTTCTAAGACAACCATTGGTGCACCATCACCGCGTCTTGGTTCTGTCTTCAAAATGCGTGTGTATCCGCCTTGACGTTCTGCGTAACGAGGTGCAATATCGTTGAATAGTTTTTGTAAAGCTGATTCAATGACGATGTCCTCATTTTCTTCACGCACGCTGGCAACTTCATTACGTACGAAAGCCGCAGCTTGACGACGTGCATGCAAATCTCCGCGTTTACCTAAAGTGATCATTTTTTCTGCAGTTGAGCGAACTTCTTTCGCACGAGCTTCAGTAGTCACAATACGTTCGTTGATTAATAAATCAGTTGTTAAATCACGCAACATCGCTTTACGTTGGCTAGATGTGCGTCCTAGTTTACGATAACTCACGTTGGTTTCCCTCCTTCGTAAAAGGTTTTAATCTTCTTTACGTAAACCTAAACCTAAGTCGTGCAATTTTGCTTTAACTTCTTCTAATGATTTACGTCCTAAGTTACGGACTTTGATCATTTCAGGCTCAGATTTATTTGTAAGTTCTTGTACAGTATTGATTCCTGCACGTTTCAAACAATTGTAAGAGCGAACAGACAAGTCTAACTCTTCGATCGTCATTTCCAACATTTTTTCTTTTTGTGTTTCTTCTTTTTCGACCATGATTTCAGCATTTTTTGCTTCATCAGTTAAGTTCACAAAAATATCCAAATGTTCAGTCATGATTTTCGCAGATAAACTCATTGCTTCCAACGGTTCGATTGAACCATCTGTCCAAATCTCCATCGTCAATTTATCAAAATCTTCACGGTGTCCAACACGTGTGTTCTCAACTTGATAGTTCACACGACGAACAGGTGTGTAGATTGAATCGACTGGAAGAACGCCAATTGGCATATCTTCTTTTTTATTTTCATCTGCTTGAACATAACCACGTCCAGGTTTCACTGTTAAGCGAGCATGGAACGTAGCTCCTTCAGAGACACTACAGATGTACATATCTTTGTTAAGAATTTCTACATCACTATCAACGATAATATCGCCAGCAGTTACTGTAGCAGGTCCGGTAATATCGATTTCAAGGGTTTTTTCTTCTTGGCCATACATTTTCAGCGCTAAGCCTTTAATGTTCAAGATGATTTGAGTGACGTCTTCTCTAACACCTTTAATGGTAGAGAATTCATGCAGTACACCATCGATTTGAATATTAGTGATGGCAGCACCTGGCAAAGAAGATAATAAAATACGACGTAGGGAATTCCCTAAAGTAGTCCCATACCCTCTTTCAAGAGGTTCAACGATGAACTTGCCATAATCTTTTTCTTCATCAATTTTTGCGATTCTTGGTTTTTCGAACTCAATCATTCTTATCTTTACCCCTTTCAAAACGAAAAGTGTCTTGTTCAATGACGTTACTGATAAAACTCAAAATGAGCGGCACTCATTAAACACGACGGCGTTTTGGAGGGCGGGCACCATTATGAGGAACTGGAGTCACGTCACGAATTGCAGTCACTTCTAAACCTGTAGCTTGTAATGAACGAATTGCTGCTTCACGTCCAGAACCAGGTCCTTTAACTGTTACTTCAACAGTCTTTAATCCGTGTTCCATTGCTGCTTTTGTAGCAGTTTCTGCTGCCATTTGAGCGGCAAAAGGAGTTGATTTTTTGCTTCCTTTGAAACCTAATGAACCAGCTGATGACCACGCTAATGCATTTCCGTGAGTATCAGTGATCATGATGATAGTGTTATTGAATGTAGAATGGATATGTGCAATACCTGCTTCTATATTCTTCTTCACACGGCGTTTACGATTCACTTTTTTTGCTGCCATGAAGTTTTAACCTCCTTCACTTAAGAATTATTTTTTCTTGCCAGCGATAGCGCGAGCTGGGCCTTTACGAGTACGTGCATTGTTTTTCGTGTTTTGTCCACGAACAGGCAATCCACGGCGATGACGGATTCCACGGTAAGAACCGATTTCCATCAAACGTTTGATGTTCAAGTTCACTTCACGACGAAGATCCCCTTCAACTTTTAATTTATCTACTTCTGCACGGATAGCATCTGTTTGTTCATTCGTTAATTCACGAACGCGAACATCTTCAGATACACCAGCATCAGCTAAGATCTTTTTAGCAGTAGTGTTACCAATACCATAGATATAAGTAAGTGAAACTACCACACGTTTATCACGAGGAATATCTACTCCTGCAATACGAGCCATATTTATAGCACCTCCAATTATCCTTGACGTTGTTTATGTTTTGGATTTGCTGGGCAAATCACCATAACGCGTCCTTTACGACGAATTACTTTACAATGTTCGCACATTGGTTTTACTGATGGTCTTACTTTCATGATAATACCTCCTGTAGTTTTACGGAGTACAATTATTTAAAGCGATAAGTAATACGGCCACGGTTAAGATCGTATGGAGACAATTCAACCGTTACTTTGTCACCAGGTAAGATACGGATGTAATGCATACGAATTTTACCTGAAACAGTAGCAAGAACTTGGTGTCCGTTTTCTAGTTCAACTTTAAACATTGCATTCGGCAAAGTTTCGACGACTGTACCTTCGACTTCAATCATATCTTCTTTTGCCACGCACAGTACCTCCTTGTACTTGTTTCGCATTTTCACACGATAAAATGGCGGAAACTGCAGTTCCCACCTCAAAATTCTCAAAATGGATCATCTAGAGGATTCTCTAGAAGTCGGACTGACATATTCTATCATAATTTATTGAACTTGACAAGAGTAACTGCATAATGCAAGTCGGCTACGGGCAATCGTGCTATTTTTCAATGATTTTTTGTACATCTGCAAATACAGCATCGATTTCACGAGCACCATCAATAGTGTTTAGCAAACCTTGTTCTTTATAATAAGCCAAGATTGGTTCACTATTTTTGATGTTGATAGCCAGACGATTTTTAACCGTCTCAGGTTTATCATCTTCTCTTTGATAGAATTCATGCCCACCGCAACGATCACATGTGTCTTCAACTTTTGTAGGGTTGAAAATTTTATGGTAAGTTGCTCCACAATTGCTGCAGATAAATCGGCCGGCTAGACGTTCGACCAAGATTTCTTCACCAACATGGATATCGATGACAGCATCAATTTTTTTATTCAAATCTTTTAGCATTGCGTCCAGAGCTTTTGCTTGATCTAGTGTACGTGGAAAGCCGTCTAATAAGAAGCCTTTCTCTGTATCTGGTTCAGCTAGTCGCTCTTTCACGATTCCATTTGTTACTTCATCAGGAACTAATGCACCTTTATCCATATAAGACTTTGCTTCCAGGCCAAGAGCTGTTTCGTTTTGCATCGCTGCGCGGAACATATCTCCTGTTGAGATGTGCGGAATACCATAAGCGTCAATGATTTTTTCAGCTTGTGTTCCTTTACCTGCGCCTGGCAGCCCCATTAAAATGAGGTTCATTGTTTTCCCTCCTAATAAATGTGTGAGAACGTGTGTTGAGGAAGAACCTCAACACGCTTTCTTACTCAATGAATCCAACATATTTACGTTTCAGCATTAAGCCTTCTAACTGTTTCGCAGTTTCTAAAGCTACACCGATAACGATCAGTAAGCTTGTACCGCCTAATCCGATTGATTGTGGAAGATCCCAAACCATTTGAGCAATGATTGGAAGTAATGCCACTAAACCAAGGAAGACTGCACCAACTGTACTTAAACGCATCAGTAATCTTGAGACATACTCTTCAGTCCCCTTACCAGGGCGTACGCTTGGTATATAACTTCCTTGCTTTTGCAAGTTTTCCGCTAATTTCTCAGGGTTTACTTGTACAAAGGCGTAGAAGAAAGTGAAGGCAACGATCAGAATCGTATAAATCGTAGCACCAGGTGCTGTATTATAGTTAAAGATCTCCATCATCACTTTATACCAGTTTTCAGAACCGAATCTACCACTCAATGCTTGTAAAACAGCATTTGGCGTAGCAATAAACGAACTAGCAAAGATAACTGGAATAACTCCAGCTGCATTTACTTTCAACGGCAGATAGCTGCTTGTAGGCGCGCCAGCGACACGTTTCGTATATTGGATCGGGATCTTGCGTTCAGCTTGTTGGAAAAATGTTACGAATGTCACGATCAATAAGACCGCTACTAATAAAATGGCCACAAAAATAGCAGATTTCCATATGTCTGAAGGATCGATATTTATAAAGTAATCTTCATAAATTTCTCTGATACTTTCAGGCAATCTAGAAATGATACCTGCAAAAATGATCATTGATACGCCATTTCCGATACCTTTTTCTGTGATCTGTTCTCCTAGCCAAGTAACAAACATCGTACCGGCTGTTAGAATCAAACCGATCGTTACGTAAGTTGCTACGTTAGGATTATTCACGAAACCTAATTGAGCGTATTGGTTGAATCCAGCAGTGATACCGACAGATTGGATAAATGCCAATACTAATGTCAGATATCGAGTGGCTTGATTCAATTTTTTACGACCCACTTCCCCTTGTTTCGACCATTCAACAAATCGAGGCACGATGTCCATTTGAAGAAGCTGAATGACGATAGAAGCAGTAATGTATGGTGAAACCCCCATTGAGAAAATGGAGAAGTTTTGCATCGCACTACCACTTACCAAGTTCAACATGTTGAAAAATGGCAAAGAAGAAAGGTTTTGCAATGAAGCAGCATTTACGCCTGGTACAGTGATATGTGCACCTAGGCGAAATACAAACAACACAAATACAGTAAATAGGATTTTCGATCTAATGTCTTTTACTTTAAAAGCATCTTTTAATAGTCTAAACATTAGATCACCTCGATTGATCCACCAGCCGCTTCAATTGCTTCTTGAGCTGCTTTAGAGAATTTTGCTGCTTTCACAGTTAATTTCTTGTTTAGTTCCCCGTTAGCTAATACTTTGATTCCAGCTTTTTCGTTTTTCACGATTCCAGCTTCAACTAAAGCAACAGGAGTTACTTCAGCTCCGTCTTCAAAGCGGTTCAATACATCAAGATTGATGACTGCATAGTCTTTACGGTTCACGTTTGTGAATCCTCGTTTTGGTAAACGACGGAACAATGGTGTTTGTCCCCCTTCAAATCCTAAACGCACACCACCGCCTGAACGGGCTTTTTGTCCTTTTTGTCCGCGTCCGGCAGTTTTTCCGTTACCAGATGAAGTACCACGACCAACACGGTTACGTACTTGGCGTGAACCTTCAGCAGGTTTTAATTCATGAAGTTTCATAGGTTTGGCACCTCCTTAATGTTCTAGTTCTGATTTTTTTTAATTAAACTTCTTCAACGTCCACTAGGTGAGAAACAGTATTGATCATGCCTTTAATTGCTTCATTAGAAGGCTTAACCACTGAACTGTTAATCTTTGTAAGACCTAACGCTTTAACTGTATCGCGTTGGTTTTGAGGACGTCCGATAATACTGCGTTTTAAAGTAACTTTTAATTCAGCCATTATTGTTGTCCTCCTTATCCGATTAATTCTTCAACTGATTTGCCGCGAAGTTCTGCAACTTCTTCTGCACGTTTCAATTGTTTCAAACCTTCAACTGTTGCGCGAACAACGTTGATTGGTGTATTTGAGCCTAAAGATTTAGAAGTGATATCTGCTACCCCAGCTAATTCTAATACGGCACGAACTGGTCCGCCAGCAGCAACCCCAGAACCTTCTACAGCAGGTTTCATTAGGATTCTACCACCACTAAAAGCACCGATTACTTCGTGTGGGATTGTTGAACCAACCATAGGTACTTCAACTAAGTTTTTCTTCGCATCTTCAATTGCTTTACGGATTGCTTCAGGAACTTCTTGAGCTTTACCTGTACCAAATCCTACGTGTCCGTTTTTGTCACCGACAACAACTAAAGCAGCAAAACGTAGACGACGTCCACCTTTAACAACTTTTGTTACACGGTTAATTGCAACAACGCGGTCTTCTAATTCCAAATGTTTTGGATCGATATAAACCATGAATGGTATTCCTCCTTCTTCTAAAATTCTAGTCCATTTTCGCGAGCAGCTTCAGCTAAAGCTTGCACACGGCCATGGTAAAGGTATCCACCACGGTCAAAGACTACTACTTTAATGCCTTTTTCAGCTGCACGTTCAGCAACTAGTTTACCGACAGCTTGTGCTGCTTCTGTTTTTGTTCCACCTGAAATTTCTTTATCCAAGGTAGAGGCACTTGCTAGCGTTACACCCGCTACGTCATCAATAATTTGAGCGTAGATGTTTTTGTTAGAACGAAAAACGTTCAAGCGTGGGCGCTCAGCAGTACCAGAGATATTGTTACGTACACGACGATGTCTCTTTTGACGTGTTTTGTTCTTATCTGGTTTTGTAATCACAATTGTCACCTCTTTATTTTTATTGTACTACTATTTCAAGCAGTAAATACGTTTCGAAAAATAGAAGCTGCGGCACAAGTAAAAATTTATTTTTTTGAAGGTAAACTTCAGCCAAATACCTTTTTCCTGCTGCTGGCTTCTATGCAATTTTTCTAAACGATTATTTACCAGTTTTACCTTCTTTACGGCGTACATATTCGCCAACATAACGAATACCTTTACCTTTATAAGGTTCTGGAGGACGAGTTCCGCGAATATTTGCAGCTAATTCGCCAACTTCTTCTTTGTTCGCACCTTTAACAATTACTTGTGTGTTAGCTGGTACTTCAACAGTTACTCCAGCTGGTGGTGTGATTTCTACTGGATGTGAGTAACCAACGTTCAATACAAGTTTTGATCCTTGTAATTGTGCACGGTACCCAACCCCGATTAGTTCTAACGCTTTTTGGAATCCTTCGCTGACACCTACAACCATGTTGTTGAAGTTCGCACGAGTTGTTCCATGAATTGTTTTCATTTCTTTACTGTCGTTTGGACGAGTGAAAGTCACTTCGTTTCCTTCGATATTCATTTTGATATCTGCTGAGAAAGTACGAGTCAATTCACCTTTTGGTCCTTTAACTGTAACGTTGTTTCCTTCTTGAGTAACTGTTACTCCTTCAGGGATCACAACGACTTTATTTCCGATACGGCTCACTTAAAGACACCTCCTTGTAGATTCTACTTGATTACCATACGTAAGCGATAACTTCGCCGCCGATATTTTTTTCACGAGCTTCTTTATCAGTGACAACACCTTCAGAAGTCGAAATGATTGCGATACCTAAACCGTTCAATACTTTTGGTACTTCGTCAGCTTTGACATAAGCACGCAAACCTGGTTTAGAGATACGTTTTAAGTTTGTGATAACACGTTCGCCGTTTTTACCAAATTTTAGGAAAACACGGATCACGCCTTGTTTGTCATCTTCGATGTATTCAACATCACGAACGAAACCTTCACGTTTCAAGATTTCAGCGATGTCACGTTTAATTTTTGATGCAGGTACTTCTAAAGACTCATGTTTAACCATGTTTGCGTTACGGATACGAGTTAGAAAATCTGCAATTGGATCTGTCATGACCATTGATCTTTTACCTCCTTCTTATGCGAATTTACTTTTTACCAGCTAGCTTTCTTCACGCCGGGAATTTGACCTTTATAGGCAAGTTCGCGGAAGCAAATACGGCAAAGATGGAACTTACGATAAACTGAATGTGGACGTCCGCAACGTTCGCAACGAGTATAAGCTTGTGTTGAAAATTTTGCAGGACGTTTGTTTTTAGCAATCATTGATTTTTTAGCCACGTAGTTCGCCTCCTTTAATTATTTTTGGAATGGCATGCCTAATTGTGTCAACAACTCACGAGATTCTTCATCAGAGTTTGCTGTTGTTACAATAACGATGTCCATACCACGTACTTTATCTACTAAATCATAATCTACTTCTGGGAAGATCAATTGTTCTTTAATACCTAAAGTATAGTTTCCACGACCGTCAAAGGCTTTTTTACTTACACCATGGAAGTCACGTACACGTGGTAGTGAAACTGAAACCAATTTGTCTAAGAATTCGTACATTCTTTCTCCGCGCAATGTAACTTTTGCACCAATTGGCATTCCTTCACGTAAACGGAATCCAGCGATTGATTTTTTAGCTTTTGTAATCATTGGTTTTTGACCAGTGATCAAAGTTAATTCTTCAACTGCTTTATCTAAGTTTTTAGCGTTTGATACCGCATCACCAACACCCATGTTGATGACGATTTTTTCAACTTTAGGTGTTTGCATAACAGAGCTATAGTTAAATTTTTCCATCAATGATGGAGTTACTTCTTTAAGATATTTTTCTTTTAGGCGGTTCATTCAGTAAGACCCTCCTTCCTTAAACTTTTATTTATCTAAAACTTCACCGGTTTTTTTAGAAACACGGACTTTTTTGCCGTCTACTTCTTTGTAGCCAACTCGGCCAGCTACACCAGTAGAGTCAACCACCATCACGTTAGAAACATGAATTGGCGCTTCCATCTCAACAATTCCACCTTGAGGAGCAGCTTGAGAAGGTTTTTGGTGTTTTTTAACGACATTTACACCTTCGACAATAACTTTATCTTTTTTCGGGAACGCTGCTAGTACAACGCCTTCTTTGTTTTTGTCTTTTCCAGTGATAACTTTAACTTTATCGCCTTTTTTAACAAACATAACTGTTTCGCACCTCCTTTGATAAGTGTCTCAAGATTATAAAACTTCTGGTGCTAGTGAAACGATCTTCATGAAGTTGTTTTCACGTAGTTCACGTGCAACTGGCCCAAAGATACGTGTTCCACGAGGGCTTTTATCATCACGAATAATCACTGCAGCATTTTCATCAAATTTAATATATGAACCGTCTGTACGACGAGCTCCTGATTTTGTTCGAACGATAACGGCTTTAACGACGTCACCTTTTTTGACAACCCCACCTGGCGTTGCTTGTTTAACCGTAGCAACGATCACATCACCGATGTTAGCAGTTTTACGACCAGATCCACCAAGGACTTTGATCGTCAAAATTTCACGTGCGCCTGAGTTATCAGCGACTTTTAAACGACTTTCTGCTTGGATCACGTTGTGTATCCTCCTTTCAGATTTTGCATTCAATCTATATAGGAAAATCTCGTGTTATTAGATAATAACTGCTTCTTCGACTACTTCCAACAAACGGAAACGTTTTGTAGCTGATAATGGACGAGTTTCCATAATTCTCACGATGTCGCCAACTTTTGCTGTGTTGTTTTCATCATGCACTTTGTATTTCTTAGAATAGTTCATGCGTTTGCCATAGATAGGGTGGTTTTTCTTTGTTTCGACAGCAACGGTAATTGTTTTATCCATTTTGTCTGAAACCACGCGACCTTGATAAACTTTGCGTTGATTTCTTCCTTCAGTCATACGCTTAATGGCCTCCTTCCATAATTACTTAGCTTGTTCACGCAACACAGTTTTGATGCGTGCAATCGATTTACGTACTTCTTTAATACGTGCAGTGTTTTCTAATTGACCTGTTGCTAATTGGAATCTAAGATTAAACAATTCTTCTTTTAATTGTTTTTCTTGATCAAGCATTTCGGCAGTGGTTAATTCTCTGATTTCTTTAACCTTCATTCGATTCACCACCCATTTCCTCACGTTTTACGATCTTAGTTTTCATTGGTAATTTGTGAGAAGCTAGACGTAACGCTTCACGAGCTACTTCTTCAGGAACGCCTGCGATTTCAAACATGATTTTACCACGTTTTACTGGTGCAACCCATCCTTCAGGTGCCCCTTTACCAGAACCCATACGTACCCCAATTGCTTTGGCAGTATAAGATTTGTGAGGGAAAATTTTAATCCATACTTTCCCACCACGTTTCATGTAACGAGTCATTGCGATACGAGCAGCTTCGATTTGGCGGTTTGTGATCCAATGTGAATCAACAGCTTGCAAACCGTATTCACCGAATGCTACTTCTTTTCCGCCTTTAGCTTCCCCGCGCATTTTTCCGCGGAATTCACGACGGTGTTTTACACGTTTAGGTACTAACATGATTATTTCCCTCCTTTCTCAGTGTTTTTTTTAGTTGGAAGAATTTCTCCACGATAGATCCACACTTTAACTCCTAGTTTTCCGTATGTTGTATCTGCTTCTTCCCATGCGTAATCAATGTCCGCACGTAAAGTATGAAGAGGAACAGTTCCCTCTGAGTATCCTTCTGAACGAGCGATATCTGCTCCGTTTAGACGACCAGATACTTGAGTTTTGATCCCTTGAGCGCCAGCACGCATTGAGCGTTGGATCGCTTGTTTTTGAGCGCGACGGAAAGCAACACGGTTTTCTAATTGACGTGCGATTCCTTCACCTACTAATTTTGCATCTAGATCTGGTTTTTTGATTTCCACGATGTTGATGTGGATTCTTTTACCAGTTAATTTGTTTAATTCTTTTCTTAGGCTTTCGACTTCAGAACCGCCTTTACCAATAACCATACCTGGTTTAGCTGTGTGAATTGAAATGTTTACGCGACCTGTTGCACGTTCGATTTCAACTGTTGATACAGCAGCATCAGCAAGTTTAGTTGAAATAAATTTACGGATTCTTAAATCTTCGTGTAAGAACTCAGCATACTCTTTTTCAGCATACCATTTAGCATCCCAGTCGCGGATGATGCCTACACGCATTCCAATTGGATGTACTTTTTGACCCACTGATTATCCCTCCTTATTTTTCTGATACGACTACCGTGATATGACTTGTACGTTTGTTGATTGGAGAAGCTGATCCTTTTGCACGAGGACGGAAACGTTTCATTGTAGGTCCTTCGTTAACAAAAGCTTCGGTTACTACCAAGTTTTCAACATCTAAGTCAAAGTTATTTTCTGCATTCGCAACTGCTGACATCAATACTTTTTCAATGATTCCAGCAGATTTGTTTGGTGTGAATTTCAAGATTGAAATTGCATCTGCGACACTTTTACCTCTGATAAGGTCAATTACTAAACGGGCTTTTCGAGGTGAAGTGCGAACTGTTTTTGCAGTTGCTTTAGCTGATGTGATTTGTTCTGCCATTTGGATTTATCCTCCCCTCAAATTAGCGTTTCGTTTTCTTATCGTCAGCAGCATGTCCACGATAAGTTCTTGTAGGTGCAAATTCACCTAATTTGTGTCCTACCATGTCTTCTTGGATGTAAACTGGTACATGTTTACGTCCATCATAAACTGCGATGGTATATCCAACAAAACTTGGGAAAACTGTTGAACGGCGTGACCAAGTTTTGATAACTTTTTTCTTTTCAACCCCTGCTTGAGCTTCAACTTTTTTCATTAAATGCTCATCGACAAAAGGTCCTTTCTTTAAACTACGACCCATGGTGAACCTCCTCTCAAAATGTGCGACACATGGTCAAAGTAATTATTTATTTTTGCGACGACGAACAATAAGTTTGTCTGATTTAGCTTTTTTGTTACGAGTTTTGTAACCAAGAGCTGGTTGACCCCAAGGAGAAACTGGTGCTTTACGTCCGATAGGAGCTTTACCTTCACCACCACCGTGTGGGTGATCATTAGGGTTCATTACGCTACCACGTACAGTTGGGCGTTTACGCATCCAACGAGAGCGTCCAGCTTTACCGATGTTGATTAATTCGTGTTGTTCGTTACCTACAGAACCGATTGTTGCGCGGCATGCAGCTAAGATCATACGAACTTCACCAGAGTTCAAGCGGATCAATACGTATTTGCCTTCTTTACCAAGTACTTGAGCACTTGTACCAGCAGAACGGATCAATTGTCCACCTTTACCAGGTTTCATTTCAATGTTGTGGATAACAGTACCAACTGGAATGTTTTCTAATGGAAGAGCATTTCCGACTTTGATATCTGCTTCTGGACCTGAAACAAGTTTCATACCCACTTCTAGTCCTTTAGGTGCTAAGATGTAAGCTTTCACTCCATCTTCATAGTGTACTAACGCGATGTTAGCTGAACGGTTTGGATCATATTCGATCGTTTGAACAGTTGCAACAACGTTGTCTTTGTTACGTTTGAAGTCGATCACGCGATATTGGCGTTTGTGTCCGCCACCTTGATGACGTACAGTGATGCGGCCGTTGTTGTTACGTCCAGCATGGTTTTTCAATGGTTGTAACAATGATTTTTCAGGTGTTGATGTTGTGATTTCAGCAAAATCAGAACCTGTCATGTTACGACGACCATTTGAGGTAGGTTTGTACTTTTTAATCGCCACGTTTTTCCCTCCTAATTTAATGAGTTATCTATTAGTGCTTATTCAGCAGCTTCGAATAATTGGATTTCTTTTGAATCTTCAGTCAATGTAACGATCGCTTTGCGACGTTTTTTTGTATATCCTGCATATTTGCCCATACGTTTGAATTTCGCACGTACGTTCACGATGTTCACGTTTTTGACTTTAACGTCAAAAGCAGCTTCTACCGCTTGTTTTACTAAAGTTTTGTTTGCGCGAGTGTCCACTTCAAAAGTGTATTTCTTGTCATCCATGGCAAGCATTGATTTTTCAGTGATCACTGGGCGTTTGATTACGTCTAGTAAGTTCATTATGCAAGCACCTCCTCAATTTGAGTAAGAGCAGTTTGTGTTGCTAACACTTTTGTATTTGATACAACGTCTAGCACACTCACATTATCAGAAGTTACTACAGAAACGTTTGGTAAGTTACGTGCTGATAAAGCAGCAAAGTCGTTACCTTTTTCTAGAACAACCAATACTTTAGAGTCGATAGATAAGTTAGCAAGAACTTGTTTGAATTCTTTTGTTTTTGGTGCGTCGAAGTTCAAGCCTTCGATTGCTACCAAGTTGTTTTCAGCAACTTTTTCTGACAATACAGATTTCATTGCTAAACGACGAACTTTTTTAGGAAGTTTGTAGCTGTAAGAACGTGGTGTTGGTCCAAAGACTACGCCACCTCCACGCCATTGTGGTGAGCGGATAGATCCTTGACGTGCACGACCTGTTCCTTTTTGACGCCATGGTTTACGTCCACCGCCACGAACAGCGCTACGGTTTTTAACCGCGTGTGTTCCTTGTCTTAATGACGCACGTTGCATTACGATTGCATCGTAAACAACACTTTCATTAGGTTCAATTCCGAAGATTTCTTCGTTAAGTGTGATTTCACCGTTTTGGCTTCCATCTTGTTTGAATAATGCTACATTCGGCATTCCTTAGTTCCTCCTTTCTTCCTACAATTATTTAGCTTTCACAGCTGATTTGATAGTGATTAAAGATTTTTTCGCTCCAGGAACATTACCTTTGATCAAGATAACATTTCTTTCTGCATCTACACGTACAACTTCCAAGTTTTGGATAGTTACGCGGTTGCCACCCATACGGCCAGCAAGACGTTTGTTTTTGAATACACGGTTAGGTGCAACTGGACCCATTGACCCAGGACGACGATGGTAACGAGAACCGTGAGCCATTGGTCCGCGGCTTTGTCCGTGGCGTTTGATAACCCCTTGGAATCCTTTACCTTTCGTAGTACCTGTTACATCAATAATGTCTCCTGCTTGGAAAACATCTACTGTAATTTCTTTTCCTACTTCATATTCTCCTAGCTCAACATTTTTGAATTCACGAATGAAGCGCTTAGGAGCCGTGTTTGCTTTTGCAACATGACCTTTCGCAGGTTTGTTTGATAAAACTTCACGCATATCTTGGTAACCAACTTGAATAGCTTCGTAGCCATCCGTTTCCATTGTTTTCACTTGTAGTACTACGTTTGGCGTAGCTTCTACAACAGTAACTGGAATTAATTCACCAGATTCAGTGAAGATTTGTGTCATTCCCACTTTTTTCCCTAAGATTCCTTTGGTCATGAGTACACCTCCATTATTTTTGTTTTAGTTTTATAATTTGATTTCGATGTTTACACCAGATGGTAAGTCTAGCTTCATCAAAGCATCAACAGTTTTTGGTGTTGGGTTCACAATGTCGATAAGACGTTTGTGTGTACGCATTTCGAATTGTTCGCGTGAATCTTTGTATTTATGAGTCGCACGAATGATTGTGTAAAGACTGCGTTCAGTTGGTAATGGAATTGGACCAGACACGCTAGCTCCAGTTCTTTTTGCAGTTTCCACGATTTTATCCGCTGATTGATCTAAAATACGGTGTTCATACGCTTTTAAACGGATACGAATTTTTTGTTTTGCCATCTTGTTCCCTCCTTCGCCTATTTTGAAAAGTAGACATAGCTCCACGAAAATTTCCGTCACGCTCGTTCGTGGCAAAGCGTCCGGGCGTGTCGCAACCTCTCGTTTCTTAGCCGACGAAATCATTCTGATTACGTCTGTGCAATTCACTAAAGTAAACGCACCTTTGTCATTATAATATATATAAACTCACAACGCAAGGCTTTTTCTTGTAAAAAACATTTTGT
The DNA here is from genome assembly GCF_001814285.1 of Enterococcus sp. HMSC076E04. Lineage (NCBI taxonomy): Bacteria > Bacillati > Bacillota > Bacilli > Lactobacillales > Enterococcaceae > Enterococcus > Enterococcus sp. HMSC076E04. The sequence continues at coordinate 18,098 of NZ_KV815579.1, forward strand.
TTTCATAAAGTTTCATTTAGAAAACACTAACCCTTTTATTTCGCGTTCCTTCTATTATAATGCCCTGTCTTTTCTTTCCTGATCCTGCAATAAATAAAAAAGCTCGGAACAAAGATCCTGAGATCTTCATTCCGAGCGATTACGTCCGAATAAATGTTGCTTAGTTTTGCTTAATTCAATTAAGCTTTGATTTCTGTAACGACACCGGCACCAACTGTACGTCCGCCTTCACGGATTGAGAATTTAGTACCGTTTTCGATAGCGATTGGGTGGATTAATTCAACTTCCATTGTTACGTTGTCGCCAGGCATAACCATTTCAGTTCCTTCTGGTAATTCAACAACACCTGTTACGTCAGTTGTACGGAAGTAGAATTGTGGACGGTAGTTAGTGAAGAATGGAGTATGACGTCCACCTTCTTCTTTTGTCAACACATATACTTCTGCAGAGAATTTTGTATGAGGTGTGATTGTACCTGGTTTAGCTAAAACTTGTCCTCGTTGGATGTCTTCACGTGCAACACCACGTAGTAAAGCACCAATGTTGTCTCCAGCTTCAGCGTAGTCTAACAATTTACGGAACATTTCAACACCAGTAACTGTTGTTTTTGAAGTTTCTTCAGCAATACCAACAACTTCAACTTCGTCACCAACGCGAACTTGTCCACGTTCAACACGACCTGTAGCAACAGTACCACGTCCAGTGATTGAGAACACGTCTTCAACTGGCATCATGAATGGTTTGTCGTTGTCACGTTCTGGAGTTGGGATGTATTCGTCAACTGCAGCCATCAATTCAAGAATTTTTTCTTCGTATGAAGCGTCGCCTTCTAAAGCTTTCAAAGCTGATCCAGCAACTACAGGAACATCGTCACCAGGGAATTCGTATTCTGTTAATAGGTCACGAACTTCCATTTCAACTAATTCTAGTAATTCTTCGTCATCAACCATGTCTACTTTGTTCAAGAATACAACGATGTAAGGAACACCAACTTGACGAGACAATAGGATGTGTTCACGAGTTTGAGGCATTGGGCCATCAGCAGCAGAAACTACCAAGATAGCTCCGTCCATTTGAGCAGCACCAGTGATCATGTTTTTAACGTAGTCCGCGTGTCCTGGGCAGTCAACGTGAGCGTAGTGGCGTGTATCTGTTTCATACTCAACGTGAGCTGTTGAGATTGTGATTCCGCGTTCGCGTTCTTCTGGAGCACCATCGATTTGATCGTAAGCCATAGCTTGGCCGCCGTTTTTCTTAGATAGTACAGTTGTGATTGCAGCTGTTAATGTAGTTTTACCATGGTCAACGTGTCCGATAGTACCAATGTTAACGTGTGGTTTAGAACGGTCAAATTTTTCTTTTGCCATTTTAAAATGTCCTCCTAAAAATACAATATATTTTTTATTTGTCTGATAGGTATATGATGTACACAAGGTACACCACATGCCCATATCATCGATAATTATTTTACACGAAACTATATTAAAAATATAGTCTCTTTGGATAATCTCTTTGCAGGACTATCCGGTTTTAAGAAATTATTCAGCTTTTCCGCCGTTTTTCTTAATGATTTCTTCTTGTACTGATTTTGGTACATCTTCGTAGTGGTCAAATGTCATTGTAAATGTACCACGACCTTGAGTAGCAGAACGAAGAGTTGTAGCATAACCAAACATTTCAGCAAGTGGAACCATCGCACGAACAACTTGTTGGCCGCCAGCGCGAGCTTCCATACCTTCAACACGTCCACGACGAGCAGTTACGTGGCCCATAACATCACCTAAGTAATCTTCAGGGATAACAACTTCTACAGCCATGATTGGTTCAAGGATTACTGGATTAGCTTTCTTAGCTGCTGCACGTAATGCCATAGAAGCAGCAACACGGAAGGCAGTTTCATTTGAATCGACATCATGGTATGAACCATCGTAAAGTTTAGCTTTGATATCTACTAATGGATAGCCAGCTAAGACACCATTTTCCATAGCATCTTTCAAACCAGTTTCAACAGCTGGAATGTATTCACGAGGAACAACCCCACCGACGATCGCATTTTCAAATTCGAAACCAGCACCTTCTTCGTTTGGTGTAAATTCGATCCATACGTGACCGTATTGACCTTTACCACCAGACTGACGTACAAACTTACCTTCGGCTTGAGTGCCAGCACGGAAAGTTTCACGGTAAGATACTTGAGGCGCACCTACGTTAGCTTCAACTTTGAATTCACGACGCATACGGTCAACGATGATATCTAAGTGAAGTTCACCCATACCAGCGATGATTGTTTCGCCTGTTTCCACGTTTGTTTCAGCACGGAAAGTAGGGTCTTCTTCAGATAGTTTTTGTAAAGCCACACCCATTTTATCTTGGTCAGCTTTTGATTTAGGTTCAATAGCGACTTGGATAACTGGTTCTGGGAATTCCATTGATTCAAGAATAACTAGATTCTTTTCATCACATAGTGTGTCCCCAGTAGTTGTGTCTTTCAACCCAACAGCAGCAGCGATATCTCCAGCGTAAACTTCAGAGATTTCTGAACGAGAGTTGGCATGCATCTGTAAGATACGACCAACACGTTCGCGTTTGCCTTTTGTTGCGTTTTGTACGTATGAACCTGATTTTAAAACACCAGAGTACACACGGAAGAAAGTTAAACGACCTACGAATGGGTCAGTCATAACTTTAAATGCTAAAGCTGAGAAAGGAGCGCTGTCGTCTGCAGGACGTTCTACTTCTTCATCAGTTTTAGGGTCAATCCCTTTGATAGCTGGGATATCTAACGGTGATGGCAAGTAATCAAGAACAGCGTCCAATAGTAATTGAACCCCTTTGTTCTTAAATGCTGAACCACATAGTACTGGGTAGAATTCTACGTTAACTGTTGCGCGGCGGATACCTTCTTTTAACTCAGCTTCAGTGATTTCTTCACCTTCTAAGTATTTCAAAGTAAGTTCTTCATCAGTTTCAGCTACAGCTTCAACCAATTTTTCGCGCCATTCTTCAGCTAATTCGCGGTATTCTTCAGGAATTTCTGTTTCTTCGATCTCTGTTCCAAGATCGTTTGTATACATTTCAGCCTTCATTGTTACAAGGTCGATAATTCCTGTGAAGTCGTCTTCCGCACCAATTGGTAATTGGATTGGGTGAGCGTTTGCTTGCAAACGGTCATGTAAAGTTGATACTGAATATAAGAAGTCAGCACCGATCTTGTCCATTTTGTTTGCAAATACGATACGAGGTACACCGTAAGTTGTTGCTTGACGCCAAACTGTTTCAGTTTGAGGTTCAACACCTGATTGTGCATCAAGAACAGTTACAGCACCATCAAGTACACGCAATGAACGTTCAACTTCAACTGTGAAGTCTACGTGTCCTGGTGTGTCGATGATGTTGATTCGATGACCCTTCCATTGTGCTGTAGTAGCAGCAGAAGTGATCGTAATACCACGTTCTTGTTCTTGTTCCATCCAGTCCATTTGTGAAGCTCCTTCATGAGTTTCACCAATTTTATGGATTTTACCAGTATAGTACAAGATACGTTCAGTAGCAGTCGTTTTACCAGCATCGATGTGGGCCATGATACCGATATTACGAGTGTTTTGTAAAGAAAATTCTCTGGTCATTCTCCTTGTTTCTCCTCTCTTTACTATCTAGTTGCTAAAAATAAGGACACTATCTGAGGTCGACTTATAAAAGCCGACCAAACAGAGAGAATCTTACCAGCGATAGTGAGCAAACGCACGGTTGGCATCAGCCATTTTATGAGTGTCTTCACGTTTTTTAACAGAAGCACCTGTGTTGTTTGCAGCATCCATGATTTCTTTTGCTAAGCGTTCTTCCATTGTGTGTTCACCGCGCAAGCGAGCGTAGTTTACTACCCAACGAAGACCTAGAGTAACGCGGCGTTCAGGGCGAACTTCAACTGGTACTTGGTAGTTTGAACCCCCAACACGACGTGCTTTAACTTCAAGAACAGGTTGAACGTTTTTCATTGCTTGTTCAAACACTTCTAATGGATCGTTACCTGTAGATTCTTTGATCAAATCAAAGGCATTATAGATAATGTTAGCTGCAATCCCGCGTTTTCCGTCAACCATTACACGGTTGATCAAGCGAGTTACTAATTTTGAGTTATAAATAGGATCTGGTAAAACATCACGTTTTGCAACAGGACCTTTACGTGGCATCCGTAACTCCTCCTTCCGAAATATTGTTCATAGTAATTACTTCTATATAATAGAAGCAAGTTTCATTTGTTTAATAATTAAAATTAAGCTTTAGGTTTTTTAGTTCCGTATTTAGAACGGCTTTGTTTACGGTCGTTAACACCAGCAGTATCTAAAGCACCGCGAACGATATGGTAACGTACCCCTGGTAAGTCTTTTACACGACCACCGCGTAATAATACAACACTGTGTTCTTGTAAGTTATGACCAATCCCTGGGATATAAGCAGTAACTTCAATTAAGTTTGACAAACGAACACGTGCATATTTACGTAAAGCTGAGTTCGGTTTTTTAGGTGTCATTGTACCCACACGAGTTGCTACCCCACGTTTTTGAGGTGAGTTTACGTTAGTTTGAGTTTTCTTAAAGCTGTTATATCCTTTGTTCAAAGCAGGTGAATTAGATTTTTCCACCTTTGATTTACGAGGTTTACGTACTAATTGGTTAATTGTAGGCATTCCTTGTTTCCTCCTTCCCACGATTTGCGTCTAGTTCCACACATCCAGGTGGTTCTTTTTTTGCGATAAAAAATAAATGCAATGTCTGCATCCTTATCAAATATGCTTTGATAAACAGTCAGCACGTTTCTTCACAGAAACCTGTAGATAAAGCACCTTTGTTAGAATATCACGAATGAAAAAACATGTCAACAAGAGATGCAATTTTTTTTGAAAAAGCTTTATTGCAATAAAAAAGAATGGTATCTTTTTGCCGTAAATCACGCTAAAATAGTGAGGAAAGCACGAAGCTCAAACTAAAAAAGGTGGATGCAAAGATGAATTTAAAACAATTAGCTGGCATTGAAGCCGCGAAATTCGTAAAGGACGGGATGATCGTTGGTCTCGGGACCGGTTCAACCGCCTATTATATGGTAGAAGAGATTGGTCGCCGTATGCGTGAAGAAGGATTACGTATCACAGGAGTCACTACTTCAAATGCGACAAAAGAACAAGCGGAAAAATTAGGAATACCGCTAAAGAGTATCGATGAAGTCCCAGTAGTCGATCTGACGATAGATGGTGCTGATGAAATCAGTGCTGATTTTCAAGGGATAAAAGGCGGCGGTGCTGCTTTGCTTTTCGAGAAAATAGTCGCTACGTACTCAAAAGAAACGATTTGGATCGTTGATTCTTCTAAATTAGTCCATAAACTTGGGAAGTTCCCACTCCCAGTTGAAGTCATCCCTTATGGCTCCCAACAGCTACTTCATATTTTTGACGAAAAAGGATTCCAACCTGTTTTGCGTACAGACGAAAACGGCGAAGTCCTAACTACAGATGGTGGTCATTATATCATTGATCTGCATCTAGAAGTTATTGAACAACCAGAAAGCTTAGCTACCTATTTAGATGAACTTGTTGGGGTAGTCGAACATGGACTTTTCCTAAATATGGTTTCAAAAGTTGTTGTTGGCTCAGAAAAAGGTGTTGAGATTCTTGATGCCATCCGCCATAAATAAAGAAAAATTGCTTGATCATCCAATAAAAAAAGACAGCGGAAAATTTGCGAAAAAACTATCTTTTTGACGTACTTTATGCTACATTTTTACTGTTATATCCAGTTAGAAAATCACTGCTAGAAAGGAATCACCATGAAAATTATTGGTTATGCACGCACAACCATAAATGATGTTGATTTAACAACTCAGGTTGAACAATTATCTGACTTTGGTTGTCAAGAAATTTTCCATGAGACATATGAAGTGGAACAAAACGATGCTACTGCTGTTCATTTGGAGTCAGTGATTGCTGACATGCAGCAAGGCGATGCACTAGTCGTCTGCCAACTTCATCGATTGGGCAAATCTACACGGCAATTAACAGAACTTACGCAATTATTCAAAGACCGCGGGCTGCACTTGGTTAGCATTGATGAGGGAATCGATACGCGCGAAATGGGGAAAATCTATTTCCAATTGATGGAAAACCTGGCAAACATGGAGTGCGCATTGATCAAAGAACGTACATTAGTTGGATTAGATGAAGCTCGTAAAAAAGGAAAAATCGGCGGAAGACCAAAAATCGATGCAAAAACGATCAAAAAAATCCGACGTCTCTATTATGAAAAAAAAGAAACAATCCAATTTATTTCTTCAAAATGCGGTGTTTCAGTTGGAACATGTTATAAATATATCAATTTGCCTGAAAAAGAAATCGAGCAATTATGCATCTAATGCCTAAAAACGAACAGTGCTTTCGCAGCTGTTCGTTTTTTTATCTTCTCTACTCGTTTTCTCATAGAATCTTATCCAATTTTTCGATGGAAATCTCTTCCAAAAAATTGTACAATAAAACAGAACTGAAATTTTCAGAAATATAAACCTATCTTAAAGGAGAGCTAAACATGCCAAAATTAGTTTTTTCTCGTCACGGTCTTAGTGAATGGAATGCATTGAACCAATTTACTGGTTGGGCTGATGTAAACCTAGCACCAGAAGGAATCGAAGAAGCAAAAGAAGGCGGACGCAAAATCAAAGAAGCTGGAATCGAATTTGATGTTGCCTATACTTCTGTTTTAACTCGTGCAATCAAAACATGTAACTTGATCTTAGAATATTCTGATCAACTTTGGGTACCACAAATCAAATCATGGCGCTTGAACGAACGTCACTATGGTAAATTACAAGGTTTGAACAAAAAAGAAACAGCTGAAAAATACGGCGACGAACAAGTACACATCTGGCGTCGTTCTTACGATACTCTTCCTCCATTAATGGAAGAAACTGACGAAGGTTCTGCAGCAAACGACCGTCGTTACGCAATGTTAGACAAACGCGATATTCCTGGTGGCGAAAACTTGAAAGTGACATTAGAACGTGCTTTGCCATTCTGGCAAGATGAAATTGCTCCAGCATTACTAGACAACAAAACTGTTTTAGTAGCTGCACACGGTAACTCATTACGCGCTCTAGCTAAACATATCGAAGGTATCTCTGACGAAGACATCATGGATCTTGAAATCCCAACAGGTCAACCACTTGTTTATGAATTAAATGATGACTTAACAGTGGCTAAAAAATACTACCTATAATAGATACTCTATTGTAAATAAGACAGCCCTCTCACCTCCTATTATTGTAAGAGATGAAGGGGCTGTTTTTTTAGATATTGGAAGACGGTAGTCTTGGCTATCTAATGCGAATGACATCAATTTACATAATAACTATATGATTATAATAGTAAGTACTGTTTGAATAAACAAAAAATGAAGAGAGAAGGCGTAGCATTGAGAGAAAAAAGAATGTCTGACAATCATTCAGATGTGGAGCGAACATTTTTTGTAGAAACTTATTTAAATTTCATTCTTTTATCCTGTTTCTAAGAGGAAGTTTTCATTTGTATGAGCTATCACCACAACTCTCCATCTTTTCTTATGTTGCTAATAAATGAAGTTTAGATAAAAGTCAACCTCATAAAACTATTTATTTTATCATTTTTTTCTAATGATGAATGTTATATAGAAAAAAGTGTTTACACGACCGCTATTTTCTCGGTTATGATTAATTTGTGAGATACAGACAGACTACACGGCTGCATCTTACAAACAAAATCAAAAAATAAAAATATAGAGTGAGGAGAGACAAGATGATCAAAAGTAATTTAAAAACAGTGATGGCAGCAGGTATGGTATTTTTAAGTTTAGGAGGATCCGTTTCGACATTCGCAACAAATCTATCAACAACTGACTTCGTTAGTACAAGTAAACAGGCCATTGAGCAACAATTGTATATCCATAATGGTGACTTTAATGACGGGTTTGATCATTGGATCACTAGTGGCCAAGAGCCAAATAATCCCATACTTCAAACCGTTAATGGAAATAACTTTGCTTTAGCAAGAAATGGTGAAAATGTTCATCAATACGTGACATTAAAACCAAGTACCACGTATACATTTAGTTATGATGTTGCAGCAAGCGAATCAGCACCAGGACGTGTTGAATTAGGGATCATGAATCATGATGTCGGTTTTGATGTATTAGAGAGCAGTGAACATAATAATGAGAACTGGGAACGTGGCAAACTTACTTTTACGACTCCAGACGATGAAAATACATACCTTATACGATTTGCTTCTACATGGAATGGTTGGGCGAAATATGACAATATCCAAGTGGAAACAGGCGTAACAGAAACAAACATGTTGTCTGTAGGGCGAGAAGGCTCTCGAGCATTTGCTTATTTAACATTGACACCTGAACTTTTTCACAATAATCAAGACAGATGGGTCGTTTACATTGATGGAAGATATCGTTTTGAAACATTTGACGGCACAGCATACTATAGCATTCCAAGAATAGTTGATGGTAATATTCAAGTACGTCACGAAATTCCTGGAAAAGCAGGACAGCGAGTAGAAGTATATCGCCTACCAGGACGTCCTGGATCAAGCTCCTCACTTGAGCACGCTGTATTATTCGAAACACTTATTATTGATGCAGACTTGATTTAAGTTGAATTTTTCATTCTTCAAACATCATCACATGAGCAATTGAATGATTAAGGTATTCATTTAAACGAAACCACCAACAGAAGATGACTCATTTGTCACATCCTGTTGGTGGCCTAGTTCGGAACAGAAAGAGCGTAACTCGCTTCTTTCTGTTCTTTTTTATTTGATTAAGATTGTGCCATTCGTCTGCAATTTAAAAGGAATGTCGATTCACATTTTAGAGATTCAAATGGTTGACTTTAGGTTGACTTTAGGTTGACTTTAGGAGGACTCTCGAAGTAACTGAAGCAACGGTTGTCATTGATTTCAGGTTATGTGAGACAGTTTCTGCAAAAAAATGTGACTGCCAAATTTCTATTAATAGAAGTTTAGGCAGTCACACTTTCTTGCTATTTAGCTATTACTTTACCCTTGAATCGCCGTTTCCAATCCTACTTCGATCATTTCATTGAATGTCGATTGACGTTCTGCAGCTGTTGTTTCTTCCCCAGTAATCAAATGGTCGCTAACGGTCATCAAACTTAATGTCTGCACATGGTATTTCGCGCCTAAGTAATAAAGAGCCGCTGCTTCCATTTCCACTCCTAAGACGCCAAGTTCAGCTAATTGGAATGTCTCTGTCAAATCATCTTTGTAGAAAGAATCTTCCGAAAGGACATTTCCTACGTGAACCGTATAGCCCTTTTCTTTAGCTATCTCATATGCTTTCAGTAATAGATTGAAATCACTGATTGGCGGAAAATGAAAGGCTTGGAAATTTTTTTCGATCATCGAAGAGCTGGTTGCTGCGCCTTGCGCTAGTACCAAATCACGAACATGGACATCTTTTGACAATGCCCCGCATGTACCTACTCGGATCAATTTCTTTACGCCATATGACTGGATCAATTCATGGGCATAGATAGTGGCTGATGGCATCCCCATCCCTGTTCCTTGAACAGAAATACGTTCGCCTTTATATTTGCCGGTAAAGCCTAGCATACCGCGGACCTGATTGTAACAAACTGGTTCTTCTAAAAAAGTCTCCGCAATATATTTAGCTCGCAAAGGGTCTCCCGGAAGTAAAATCTTATCGGCGATCTCGCCTTCTTTCGCTTCGATATGCACACTCATTTTATTGCTCCTCCTATTACAATAATGTCAATATTTCTTTAACCAATGCTTTAAAAGATTGTTTGACTCTCTGAGTTGTTTCTACAACTTCTTCATGGCTCAGATTCGCCTGCATGCCTGCTGCTAAGTTGGTAATACAAGAGATTCCTAACACTTTTAATCCGCTGTGAGCTGCTACGATGACTTCTGGAACAGTCGACATCCCTACTGCATCGGCTCCTATTGTCCGAGACATCCGAATCTCAGCAGGCGTTTCATAAGTTGGGCCAGAATAGCCCATATATACGCCTTCTTTAAGATCCAAACCTAGTTTTTCTGCAGCTGCTTTTGCTGTTGCTTGATAGTCAGGCGTATAAGCTTGACTCATATCTGGGAATCTAGGACCCATTTCATCTTCATTCGGGCCAATCAAAGGATTTTCACCAGTAAAATTGATGTGATCGGTAATCAGCATCAAATCTCCTGGTACGAAGGATTCATTGACACCGCCACATGCGTTGGTCACAATGACTGAATGGGCACCTAGTCCGGCCATCACACGTACTGGATAGGTCACTGTTTGCATGGAATGACCTTCATAGTAGTGGAATCTTCCTTGCATGGCTAACACTTTTTTGCCTGCTAGAGATCCGTAAACCAGCCGTCCTGCATGTCCAACTACTGTCGAAACAGGAAAGAACGGGATCTCATCATAAGAAATCATTACAGCATCTTCGATTTCATCTGCTAATTCACCTAATCCTGAACCTAGGATCAAACCAAAATTAATTTCTTTTACTCCTTTATCAAGGATAAACTGGGTCGTTTCTTGTAACATCTCGCTTAACTTGGTCATTTGCTTTCTCCTATTTTAAAAAGATTATTTTAATAATTTTAAGAAGCTTTCGCCATTTTCAGTCGAAGAAACACTAAAGTTCTCAGCAATCGTTGCGGAGATATCAGAATAATACCCTTGAGGCAACGCCCCTTGTTCTTTCATTTTTTTACTGTAGACCAATAACGGTACATATTCTCGCGTATGATCGGTACCAGTAAATGTCGGATCGTTTCCGTGATCGGCTGTAATCATTAGCAAGTCGTCTTCTTCCATGGCTTCAAGCAGTTCTGGGATCCGCAAGTCAAATTCTTCAATCGCATGCGCATAACCGACTACATCCCGGCGATGACCGTATAATGCATCAAAATCTACTAAATTGGTAAAGCTGATACCTGTAAACTCTTTTTTCATAACGTTCAGCAACTGGTCGACGCCATCCATATTACTTTTCGTGCGGACAGATTCAGTGATTCCTTGTCCATTGAAAATATCGTTGATCTTTCCTACAGCAATCACGTCTTTTCCTGCTTCTTTCAAAGAATCGAGGACCGTGTGTCCGAATGGATCCAACGCATAATCATGACGATTGCTTGTTCGTGTGAAGTCTCCTGGTTCTCCCACATATGGACGTGCAATGATTCGACCAATCATGTACGGGTCATCTTTTGTTATATCACGAACGAATTGGCAAACCCGGTATAGTTCTTCTAAAGGAATGATTTCTTCATGTGCCGCGATCTGAAGGACAGGATCAGCAGAAGTATATACGATTAAATCGCCTGTTTTCATTTGGTGTTCACCGTAATCGTCAATAACAGCCGTTCCGCTATATGGTTTGTTGCATACGACTTTACGGCCAGAAAACTCTTCGATTTGTTTGATCAGATCATCAGGGAATCCGTTCGGAAACACACGAAACGGCGTCTTGATATTCAATCCCATGATTTCCCAATGGCCTGTCATCGTATCTTTCCCTACAGAAACTTCTTCTAATTTCGTCGCATAGCCTTGATGATCTTTCACTGATTCCACACCTTCAAGAGGACGAATCGTTCCCAAACCAAGCTGCTCTAAATGCGGAATGTTCAATCCTGCTTCTTTTGCAATGTGTCCTAATGTATCAGAACCAACGTCACCGAACTTCTCGGCATCTGGTGCTTCTCCAATTCCTACTGAATCCATGACGATCAGATGTACGCGTTTAAACATGATTATTCCTTCTTTCTTTTTATTTTTATTACCTTTAAAACAAAAAGGGCGAGACGAAAAACACTTCCCGTAACCCACCCTTTTTATTCGCTAAAAGATTATTTTGATTTGATATAGTTCTTCCCGTTTGCTTTTGGTCCAGAAGCTTTCCCTAAGAAAACAACCAACACAATGATTGTCAGCAAATATGGAGCAATTTGCAGCAATACTGGTGGAATCGAAGAAATAACTGGTAATTGCGCACCGATGATACTCAAGCTTTGTGCAAAACCAAAGAACAGTGAGGCACCCATTGCGCCTAAAGGATTCCATTTACCAAAAATCATAGCAGCCATGGAGATGAACCCTTGTCCGACGATCGTCCCAGCTGAAAAGTTACCGGAAATCGACTGAGCAAAAACAGCACCGCCCATACCGCCTAACAAGCCTGAAATCAGCACGCCTGAATAACGCATAGCATATACATTGATACCTAATGTATCGGCAGCTTGAGGGTTCTCACCAACTGAACGGAGGCGTAAGCCGAATTTCGTCTTGAAGATGATCACCCAAGCAATGACAGCAATCAAAATTGCACAATAAGCAGGCAAGAATGTATTTTTGAAGAAAATTGGTCCAATGACCGGAATATCTGCTAAACCTGGGAAAGAGAAATATCCCAGATTCTGCGTGATGTTATCTGTTTGACCTTTCCCATACCATGCTTTGATCAAGAAAACACCTAAAGCTGGTGCCATCAGATTGATCACTGTACCGCTGATGATATGGTCAGCACGCAAGCTGACTGTTGCTACTGCGTGGATCAAAGAAAATAGGATACCTACGACGCCACCCACTAAAATAGCGATCCATGGCGTCATGGAACCAAGTGAGGGGCTCATCGTCAAGTTGAAAACGATGGAACTAAAAGCACCCATGACCATGATTCCCTCTAACCCTACGTTTACGATCCCGCTGCGTTCAGAAAACGTTCCGCCTAGTGATGTTAGAATTAACGGTGTTGAATAAACCAGTGTTGAAGTAAGAATCAAGGCAATTAATTCGATAGTCGACATTATAGTTCGCCTCCTTCATGGTTTTGATTCGTTGGCTTCGCTTCGATTGTCGCAACGATTTCTTCTTGTTTTTTTCCTTGGAAGAACTTAGCCATGACGAAACGAATCAAGAAATTGATCCCAACAAAGAAGATAATCAGAGCAATCGATACATTGACGATCTCAAACGGAACACCAGCTCCTGTCTGCATGCCAAGTCCGCCGATCTTCAAAATACTGAACAAAATCGCTGATAAAAGAATACCGATTGCTGATCCAGATCCAAGTAAGGAGACAGCCATTCCGTCAAATCCAATAGATAGCGAGGTCGTTTGAACGAAGAAGTTTTGATACGTTCCTAATCCTTCAACCACACCGCCAAGCCCTGCCAAAGCGCCAGAAATGACCATCGACAAAACGATCGTACGTTTACTGCTCATCCCTGCATACTCAGAAGCAAAAGGATTCAAACCAACGGAACGGATCTCAAATCCTAAAGTCGTTTTCTTCATCAATAGCCAAACGAAAATAAGCGCGATGATTGCTAAAAACAAACCTGAGTTTACGCGAGAGCCGCCAAAAGCTTGTGTTAACCAAGGTAACCGCAACGATGCATTTTGACTGATCATATTGGAAGAGTCCAAACTTGATCGGTAGCTTTCAGGCATCACTTCATGTAAAGCAAATGTGCTTACGTATAATAAGATATAGTTCATCATGATCGTTACGATCACTTCACTTGTTCCAAAGAATGCTCGTAGCAACCCAGGAACAGCCGCTGCCATCGCACCTGCTAAGGCACCTAGGATCACACACAATGGAAGCAAAACAACTTTTGGAAGATCTGGAAAAGCAAGTGCCACCCAGACACTGACGATCCATCCGCAAAGCGCTTGTCCAGAAAGCCCGATATTGAAGAACCCAGCTGAGTTAGCTACAGAAAACCCTAATGCTGTAAAAATCAACGGCGTTGCTTGCCTTAATGTTTCACCGATTCCTCTTTGCGAACCAAGAGCTGCATCTAACATAGAAGAATAACCTTGGATGGGCTGAAAACCGAAAGCAGCCATCAATATCGCGCCTAAGATCAATCCTAAAACAACTGAAAGTACAGGCACTAATAAATTACGGAATTTCTCGCTGCGATCATTCATGTGCGCCAGCCCCCTTTTCTAACTCTTTTCGTGCTTCTTCTAAGGTATAGCCCGCCATCAATAGACCTAATTCATTTTCAGATGTTTCTTTCGGATCAACGATCCCGACGATTTCTCCTTCATGGATAACAGCAATACGATCCGAAACATTTAAAATTTCTTCTAATTCGAAACTAATCAATAACACTGCTTTGTATTTGTCCCTTTGTTCGATCAGACGTTTATGAATAAATTCGATCGCACCTACATCCAGTCCACGAGTTGGATTTGCAACGATCAACAGATCAGGATCTCGGTCGACTTCCCGAGCGATGATTGCTTTTTGCTGATTTCCGCCTGATAAAGCTTTTGCAGGGACAAGTTCATTCGTTGTTCGAACATCATATTCTTCGATCAATTCTCTGGCATGTTCATTTATCACTGAATAATTCAGCATACCGTTTTTACTGTAAGGTTTTTGATGATACGTTTGCAGTGCAATGTTTTCAGACAATGTCATATCTAGGACCAACCCGTATTTATGACGGTCTTCTGGCACATGTCCTACACCATGTTCAGTGATCTTTCGAGGTTTTTTATTGGTGATGTCTTCCCCTTTTAGCTTGATATGTCCGCTTTCTGCCTTTCGCAAACCGGTCAAAGCTTGGATCAACTCCGACTGCCCGTTTCCATCGATTCCAGCGATACCAAGTACTTCGCCAGCACGAACCTCTAAGTTCAGGTTTTTCACGGCTTCTAATCCACGATTTTCTTTCACCACTAGATTTTCAATAGACAAAACGACTTCTTGAGGCTTCGCTTCTTTTTTCATCGTTTTGAATGAAACCGTTCTTCCGACCATCATATCAGCTAATTGCTGTGAGGTAACGTCTTTAACGTTGACTGTACCGATTCCTTTTCCACGGCGGATAACTGTACAACGGTCAGCTACTGCTTTGATTTCATCTAACTTATGCGTAATCAAAATGATTGACTTGCCTTCTTTGACTAATTCCTTCATGATCACGATTAATTCATCAATTTCCTGAGGGGTCAATACAGCTGTCGGCTCATCAAAAATCAGTACATCTGCTCCTCGGTAAAGTGTTTTTAAAATTTCTACCCGTTGTTCCATCCCAACTGAAATATCACGAACATAAGCATCCGGGTTGACTGATAATCCATATTGTTCAGAAACTTTTTGGATCTCTTTTCGCGCTTTTTTATGGTCAAGCATCCCTGCACGACTAGGTTCGCTTCCCAACACGATGTTTTCTGTTACAGTAAAGGCATCAACAAGCATAAAGTGCTGATGGACCATCCCAATCCCTAATTGATTGGCTTTTGTCGGGCTTGTGATCTGTACTTCTTTCCCACGCATCAAAATTTTCCCTGATGTCGGCTCTAATAATCCGGAAAGCACGTTCATCAATGTAGATTTGCCAGCACCGTTTTCTCCAAGCAACGCATGAATCTCTCCTGCCTTTACTTGTAAATTGATGTTGTCATTTGCCTTGAATGTTCCAAATTCTTTGGTAATATTCTGCATTTCTATGACAATATTTTCTTGAACCACCTTTTTTTCACATCCTAACGATTTCTATCTAGGGCAACGATTGACTAAGATTCACGCTTAGTGAGCGTTCTTCTTTTGAAACAAACATTACTTCAGGGAGTTGTTCCCTTATCCAAACTGTCTCAAGGCAGCTTGGATAAATGAACAATTCTTGTTCTAATCAAACCATAGCCTTGTCAAACATGTGTCTAACAAGGCTATAGAAATGGTTTTAGTTTTCTTCAGGAGTTTCTGGAACTTTTACGTCACCTGAAATGATTTTTTCTTTTGCTTCATCCACTGCTTTTTTCGCTTCATCAGAAAGTTGTCCTTCTGTTAGACCAACACCGTCTTCTTTCAATCCATAAACAGTGTGTTCACCACCAGGGAATTTACCGTCAGCTGATTTTTGTGCCAAATCTTCTACTACTGTTCCAACTGCTTTCAGTGTAGATGTCAATGTGAAGTTTTTCTTTTCGCCGTTCAATGTGTATTCGCCTTCGTCTGCTTGATCGCGGTCAACACCGATAACCCAAACTTTTTTGTCGCCTGATTCGTTCAATGATTTTGCTTCTTGGAATACACCGTTACCTGTACCACCTGAAGCATGGAAGATGATATCTGCATTTTGTGCATACATACCTTGAGCAATTGAACGTCCTTTATCTGGAGCAGAGAAGTCACCAGCATATTGGTTCAATACTTTGATTTCTTTTCCTAGTTCTTTCGCACCTGCATCAACACCGGCTTTGAATCCAGCATCAAAACGATCGATTACTTCACCTTTTACGCCGCCGATAAAGCCGACTACGTTTGTTTCAGTCGTGTAAGCTGCTGCAATCCCTGCAAGATAAGAAGCTTCGTTGTCTTTGAATGTTGCAGATACAACGTTATCTAATCCGTCAATCACATCATCGATGATAACGAAGTTCGTACCTGTATTGTTTGTTGCTTGTTCTTGGATCGCTGGTTTTAGTTTATAACCAATACCAAAAATCGTTTTGAATCCAGCATTCAATGCTTGGTCGATATTTGGGATATAATCTGATTCGTTTGAAGATTGGAAGTATTGGAAGCCATCATTGCCTCGTGAAAGACCTTGATCTTTCCCCCATTTTTGTAATCCTTCCCAAGCTGACTGGTTGAATGAACGGTCGTCTACCCCACCTGTATCTGTGATCAATGCTGCAGTTGTTGTGTCTGATGAGCTTTTGCCACCGGATGAATCAGTAGAGCCGTTGTTGCCGCATGCACCTAAAAATAACCCTGCTGCTAGTGCGACAGCACCTAAACCAAATAATTTTGCTTTTTTCATTTCTGTAAAGCCTCCTAAAATAATTGTTTTATTTTTCAACAGTCAGCTGACTGAATGAACATGAGTTATAGATCTTTTTCAGTAAATGCATAAGGCAGTAGTTCTCGAACGGTCGTTGCCTTCGTCACACCATTGTCTCCCACTAGCGTAACCGGCATATCAGGGGCGCAGAACTCTGCCATTACTTGCCGACATGCACCACATGGAGAAATAGGATCAGGGGTGTGCCCTGCTACGACTAAATGGGTAAACGATCTTTCTCCTTCTGATACAGCTTTGAAGAAAGCTGTGCGCTCGGCACAATTCGTTAATCCAAATGATGCATTCTCGATGTTGATACCTTGATAAATCTTGCCTGATTCTGTTACGAGACAAGCACCTACCGGAAAATGGGAATAAGGAACGTATGCTTTATCTAACGCTTCAATAGCTGTGTTGATCCATTCTTGTTTGAGTTCTGCCATGAGTTTCTCCTTTGAAAATTAATAGCCTTCGCCAGTTGAACCAGATACGATTGCTACTCCTGCGCTTGTTCCGATTCTTGTAGCACCCGCTTCGATCATTGCCATTGCTTCTTCTTCGTTATGGATACCGCCAGAAGCTTTGACGCCCATTTCAGGTCCTACCGTTTCACGCATCAAGCGGACATCCTCTACCTTTGCACCACCCGTTGAGAAACCAGTTGATGTTTTGACAAAATCAGCGCCTGCAGCTTTTGCTAATTCGCATGCTCGGATGATTTCTTCTCTATCTAATAAAGATGTTTCGATGATCACTTTGACAAGTGCACGATCTTTTGCTGCTTCAACAACTGCTTCGATATCTTTTTGAACTTTTTGATCATCTTTTGATTTCAACGCACCGATATTGATGACCATATCGACTTCATCTGCACCGTTATTGATGGCATCTGTCGTTTCAAATGCTTTTGTCTCGGATGTGTTTGCTCCTAAAGGAAACCCGATCACTGTACATACGGCTACTGGTTCGCCTTGTAATTGTTCTTTTGCTAGCGCAACCCATGCTGGATTGATGCAGACAGAGTAAAAATGATATTTTTTCGCTTCTTCGATAATTTGCATCACAGCTTCTTTAGATGCGTCTGCTTTCAAAATAGTATGGTCGATCATTCGGTTTAGTTCCATTTCTTTTCCCCTTTTCTTTCAAACGGTAAAATCCGCTTTTTTCCTTTTATTCTGTGATAATGTCATGAATCAATGTTGGCTTCATTGCTGACTCGCCAATTTCAATATTTTTATATAATAATTCAACAACCGAAGAGATTTCTTTATCATTACTATAGATTGTCAATAATGACTCGCCCTTTGTCACAGTGTCCCCGATTTTTTTATGCAGTTTCAATCCAACGGCGTGATCAATATCGTCTTCTTTGGTTTTACGCCCAGCACCTAGCATCATTGCAGCAATTCCTAATTCGTTTGCCACGATTTTTGACACGACTCCGCTTTGTTTAGCAGGAAGCTCCATTGTGTACTGTGCAGTCAAAATTCGTTCTGGTTGTTCCACGATCGTTGGGTCTCCCCCTTGATTTTGGATCATTTCTTTGAATTTTGCTAACGCTTTACCTGATTCCAGAGCTTCTTGAAGCAACGTTCTTGCTTCATCGATTGTTTTAGCTTTGCCAGCAAGGACAACCATTTGGCTTCCTAAGGCGTAGCACATTTCTACTAGATCTTCTGGACCATTTCCTTGTAATGTTTCGATTGCCTCGACAACTTCTAGACTATTTCCGATTGCTTCGCCAAGAGGTTCTGACATATCCGAGATTACCGCCACTGTTTCTCGGTTCGCTAGTTTGCCAATGCTTGTCATGGTTTTTGCCAGACGTCTTGCATCTTCGATATTCTTCATGAAAGCACCGTCTCCAGTGGTCACATCCAAAACGATTGCATCTGCTCCTGCCGCGATCTTTTTACTCATAATCGAACTGGCAATCAGCGGAAGAGAATCAACGGTCGCTGTGACGTCACGCAAAGCGTACAATTTTTTGTCCGCCGGTGCCAAGTTTCCTGATTGACCGATTACTGCTACTTTGCTTTCATTAACAATGCGCACGAATGCTTCATCCGAAAGCTCGATCTGAAATCCGGGAATTGCTTCTAGCTTGTCTAATGTGCCACCTGTGTAACCTAGACCGCGTCCAGACATTTTAGCCACTGTCACTCCGACACTAGCTACTAGGGGGGCTAAAATCAATGTGGTCGTGTCACCAACGCCACCTGTCGAATGCTTATCTACCTTTATTCCTTCAAGAGAACTCAAATTGATGACATCACCAGAATTAGCAATCGCCAATGTTAAGTTCGTGATTTCTTCATTTGTCATGTCTTGATAAAAAATTGCCATCAATAATGCACTGACTTGATAATCTGGAATCTTTCCATTCGTATAGTTCGTGACGATGTACTCGATTTCCTCTTTCGACAGCTCGTTTCCATCCCTCTTTTTTTCAATCAGATCCACCATTCGCATTGCCTGATCCTCCTTGTCTTCATTCGGTATTATACATTATTTTTAGGAAAGGTAAACCACTTTAGTAAACTGGTTTACTAAAAATAAAAAAAGCACCAACTCGCCTTTGTAAATGCTTACATAAGCAATATACCGCCGAGTTAGCCCTTTGTCAATACTTTTACGCTCTCACGAATAATTAATTTTGTTTCGAACACTTTGTTCGGAACTTTTCTTTGAGGAAATTCGATCGTATCGATCAGGAAACGTGCAGCATAAAATCCAATATCAAAACTTGGTTGCTGCACTGTCGTCAATTGCGGAATCATGTATTCTGACAGTTTTAATCCATCGAATCCTATGACAGAGATATCTTCTGGGATTTTTTTGCCCAATTCATCTATCGCCTGATAGCAGCCGATCGCCATGGCATCATTCCCGCAAAAAATAGCCGTGATATCTTTATGTTTGAGTAGTTTTTTTGATGCAGTATAGCCACCTTGGACAGTCAACTCTCCATGTTCAACAAATTTCCCATTAAAAGGCAGGCCATGATCTTTCAGCGCATGACGATATCCGTTGAAACGTTCTTCTAATTGATAATATCCAGTGGTTTCCTTCAGCATGCCGATCTTCGTATGGCCGCTTTCAATAAATAGTGAAACGGCTTGATAGGCTCCCTCATATTCCTTTACGATAAGCCGTCCGTTATCCCGACGATTCAATCCGCGATCGATTAAAATAATCGGCATTTTTTGATAAAATCCGCTGTCTAATGCGTATTTCTCAGGTAAAATATTTGGTGTTGCCAGCAAGATTCCATCTACTGAGCGGTGGGAAAGCTCTTGTAAATACTTAATCTCATTTTCTTGGCTATGACGAGAATTGCATAACATGATCACATAGCCCAAAGGATTCAAATAGCTCTCTACACCTTCAATCAGTTTGGAGAAGAAGAAATCAGTGACATCAGGGACGATCATTCCGATGGTCTTTGAATGTCGATTAATCACATTTGAAGCGAAATAATCGGGTTTATAATGATGTTCATTCACGATCGACAACACTTTTTTTCTTGTCTTATCACTAAATCGGCTTCCTTTGTTATTCAAAATCTGTGAGACAGTTGTTACTGATACCCCTGCCATTTCTGCAATATCTCTGATGGTCAGCTTCACCCTAGTGGCTCCCTTCTATCTAAATTCCCTATCAGTGTACCAAAACCCCCAAGAAAAGAATAGAGAAAAAAAGAAAGTATGTTTTTTGATAAAAATCTCCTTTATCTACCAACTTAGCAGCGTTCTATACAAGTTCTGTATCTTATTTATTTTATCGTAAAAAACAACGACTCTGTTCCTACTATTTCTTTTTGAAGAAAAAAATAGTTCTTTGTTTTTAAAAACTTCTCAACAAAAAAAGAACTGATACGTACCCTTACATGCACGCCCAGTTCCACTTTTTCGTCGCTCTATTATTTTTCAGCTAGTTATTCTTTCACACTTTTGATGATATAATATCCTTTATCTTTTGTGACGATTTCTGCATTGCCAAATGTTTCTTCCATCTTCTTTTGCGCACTCGGCGCTCCTTGTTTCTTCTGGATCACAATTGTCAGTGTACCGCCCTGCTTCAACCGAGGATATGCGCCTGTCAAGATTTCATGTACGACTTTTTTTCCAGCACGGATTGGCGGATTGCTGACGATAGCTGCATAGGTTTCTTCATGAAGTACTTCATAGATATTCGATTGATGGATGTCCACTTGTTCGATTTGGTTACGCTTTGCGTTTCCTTGCGCTAGACTCACTGCTCGCTCATTAATGTCGACCATTTCAACAAACCGTTGTGTCGCAAATGCCAAAGCTAGCCCAATCGGTCCATACCCGCATCCCACATCTAAGATCTTTCCTTCATCAGGTAACTCTTCCCAATCAAAAGCATCAATCAGGACACGTGAACCATAATCCACTGTTTCACGTGAAAATACACCAGAATCAGTTACAAATTGAAAGGTTCTGCCTTTTAACTCAAAAGCCCATTGTTCAAAATCGTGCGCCGTATCTGGGCGTTCAGAATAGTAATGATTTGTCATGTCTTCCATCCTTCTCGTTTCTTTCATGTCAACAGTCTATCCTTTTATGTATCCGTACGCAAGTCAAGAATAAAACTCCTTTTCTTTCTATTATAAAGATTGTACAAAAAGATTGGCAATCTCTCTTAAGTAGTGGGGTTTGTGTTTATTTTGTGTTAAAATAGTTCCATTGATGGGAGAACGCAGGAGGCTAATATGAATGATCCAATGAACTACTACCGTGTGGCAAGAGAAGAATGGCGAGAATTTTATCGTAATGGGCAAGCACCTTTGACACAAGATGAACTAGATAATATCAAAAGTTTGAATGACCGCATTTCCATGCAGGATGTTCGAGATATCTATGTACCTCTTGCTCATCTGATATATCTATATATGAAAGAATTCGAATCTTTGTTCTTGAGTAAAGGTTTATTTCTTCATAAATATGTAGAAGTACCGCCTTTTATCATCGGGATTGCCGGAAGCGTAGCCGTTGGAAAAAGTACCACAGCCAGACTGCTGCAGACGATTTTGTCTCGTACCTTCAAACGAAGAAATGTTCAGCTGATCACGACTGATGGATTTCTTTATCCAAATCGTATATTAAAAGAGCGTGGAATCATGGATCGCAAAGGATTTCCTGAAAGTTATGATATGGAGATGCTGATCGACTTCTTGAATCGTGTAAAATCTGGTCAGGAAGAGATAAAAGTACCTGTTTACTCACATGATGTATATGATATCATTCCGGATAAGTACGAGCTGATCCAGCAACCTGATATCTTGATCGTTGAGGGGATTAATACGCTTCAATTACCTGCGAATCAGCAAATCTACGTCAGCGACTTTTTTGATTTTTCTGTCTATGTCGATGCCGATCCCGTGCTGATCGAAAAATGGTATTTGGATCGTTTTGGCGCGTTACTGGATACGGCTTTCCAAAATCCAGAGAATTATTATTATCGTTTTGCTATCGGAGATCGTGAAGAAGCCTTTAAAATGGCAAAAGATGTATGGAAAAATGTGAATTTGAAAAATTTACAGGAATATATCTTGCCTACACGAGGAAGAGCCGATATAATTCTCCATAAAACTGAAAATCATATTATCGATTCGATTTTCATGCGAAAATATTAGCATTTTAAAATAGTTTGACTATTTTGAGATAAAATTTAAAGGGATAGGGGTAATAAATTTGACAAACGTTGCCGATATGACGAACGTTGAAAAGATTATCGTATTAGACTACGGTAGTCAGTATAACCAATTGATCACAAGACGTATTCGTGATCTTGGAGTCTTTTCCGAATTATTGAGCCACCGCATTACTGCAGAAGAAGTAAAAGCGATGAATCCAAAGGGAATCATTCTTTCTGGCGGACCAAACAGTGTATATGATGAGAATGCATTTGGGATCGATCCTGAGATCTTCAATTTAGGTATTCCTGTATTAGGGATTTGCTATGGTATGCAATTGATCACATACAAACTTGGCGGTTCCGTAGAGCCTGCTAAAAACCGCGAATATGGGAAAGCCTTGTTAGAAGTAACAAGCGATCAAGCTGTCTTGTTTAAAGAAACACCAAAACAACAAACAGTATGGATGAGCCATGGTGACTTGGTAACTAAAGTTCCTGAAGGCTTTGAAACAGTCGGAACAAGCAAAGATTGTCCGATTGCTTCTATCCAAGACACAACACGTAATTTTTATGGTATCCAATTCCATGCAGAAGTACGTCATTCCGAATACGGAATCGAATTGTTGCGCCACTTTGCCTTTGATGTTTGCCACTGTGAAGGTAACTGGACAATGGATAACTTTATCGATATGCAAGTAGAAAAAATCCGTGAACAAGTTGGTGACAAAAAAGTCTTGCTTGGTCTCTCAGGCGGCGTTGATTCTAGTGTCGTTGGGGTTCTTTTACAAAAAGCGATTGGTGACCAATTGACATCTATCTTCGTTGACCATGGTCTGCTACGCAAAGGCGAAGCGGAACAAGTAATGGAAAGTCTAGGCGGAAAATTCGGCTTGAACATCATCAAAGTCGATGCAAGAGATCGCTTCTTAGACAAGTTGAAAGGTGTATCTGACCCAGAACAAAAACGTAAAATCATTGGGAATGAATTCGTATATGTTTTTGATGACGAAGCAACAAAACTTGCTGGTGAAGAAAGCGTCTCTTTCTTAGCACAAGGAACGTTGTATACTGACGTTATCGAATCTGGTACAGAAACAGCACAAACGATCAAATCTCACCATAATGTAGGTGGACTGCCAGAAGATATGCAATTTGAATTGATCGAACCATTAAACACACTATTCAAAGACGAAGTCCGTGAATTAGGTACTCAATTAGGCATGCCTGATTCAATCGTTTGGCGTCAGCCATTCCCTGGCCCTGGTCTTGGTATTCGTGTTCTTGGCGAAATCACTGAAGACAAGCTAGAAATCGTACGCGAATCTGATGCTATCTTGCGCGAAGAAATCGCAGCTGCTGGACTTGACCGTGATATCTGGCAATATTTCACTGTTCTTCCAGGAATCCGCTCTGTCGGTGTTATGGGTGACGGACGTACTTACGACTACACAGTCGGTATCCGTGCGGTGACTTCAATCGACGGAATGACAGCTGACTTTGCCCGTATCCCATGGGAAGTCTTGCAAAAAATCTCTGTACGTATCGTAAACGAAGTAGCCCATGTCAACCGTATTGTGTATGACATCACTTCTAAACCACCAGCAACAGTGGAGTGGGAATAAAGAAGTGACAATTTATATCGCTTGAAACGTTGATTTTACTGCATTTAGCTAAAACTCAATAGACTTTCGGAGACACAAAATGATTTGACTTGTCGCCAAAACTGTCGCCAAAAATCCTCTCACTGAATGGTTGTCGGTGGGAGGATTCTTGTTGTTATGACTATATGGCGAAAGACGTTCAATGCTATAATTTAAGAGATAAACAATTAAGGAGATGAATAGGATGGCAAAGATTGAGCCGAAAATTTTTGATGAGTTGAAAACAGCTTTGGTATCTTTTGGCGACAAGTATTTTGTCGGGGAAGAATTGAACCGTTCCAAACTTACGGATGATTTGCGAAACTATGATGAAGCACTTTTGAGCAAGTTGTTTGAGGTAGATTTCATCAAGCAACATTTCATTAAGGAAGTGGCAGGGCAAAAGCTCTTTCAAATTGAGCAACTTGAGGAAGCCGTACTCTATAACGACTATTGGGATACGAGCTACACCAAGTATGAAAACCGTGTTGGCTTGGCTTCAAAAGGAAAATTCCTACAAGATAGCCAAGATGTTGTCTTAGACTTTCCTTTCAAGGATGGCGTTTTGACTGCTTCAATGACTAAAGAAGATAATGAGGACGGCTATGATGACGCCTTCTTAAACGAGGTCATTGAGAAAGACGAGATTGACCGTCTATTTGACAAGAAAGTATTTGTCAATGTCAAACGCTTTGGCGATAATCAGACAGCACAGCACAGCATAGCGGTAGATAATGGGATTGTTTCTTTTGATAAGGAGAAAGACAATCTGATTATCAAAGGAAATAATCTGTTGGCGTTGCATACTTTACGAGAAAAATATACTGGTCAGATTAAACTTATCTATATTGACCCACCTTACAACACGGGTTCAGATTCATTCCTGTATAACGATAGGTTTAATCATTCTGCATGGTTGACCTTCATGAAAAACCGTCTTGAAATTGCCCGCGAGTTACTTACTGATGATGGTTATATCTTTATTCAGACTGACGACTCAGAGCAAGCGTATCTGAAAGTTTTGATGGACTCCATTTTTGGAATTAACCAATATGTGAATACTATCTCGGTTTTGTTCAAAAACATTGCGGGTGCTTCTGGTGGTGGGGAAGATAAACGACTCAAAAAAAACGTAGAATATATTACCGTGTACTCTAAAAACTATAACAACGCTAAGCCCTTTTCAGCTGTTTATGAAAAACAAGAAATCTCAGAACAACTTGAGGAGTATCGCACAGAAGGAAAGTCATGGAAATATAACAATCTACTCTTGGATGAAGGTGACAAAGAATACATTGGTTCCACGGTTGATGGTTCAGGCGATGAAATCAGAATGTACAAGCATACCAACTTCAATCTTCCATCAGTTTCAAAGCAAATGAAAGACGAGGGACTTTCTGAGAGAGAGTTTTACGAAAAATATTACGATAAGATTTATCGGGGAACAATGCCTCAATCTAGCATTAGAACTCGTGTGATGGATAAGTGGAACGAGCTTGGAATGGGTGAAAACCCACTTATGTCTATCGAGTATGTCCCTAGAAGTGGCAGGAATAAAGGGAAGGTATACAAACAATACTATTCAGGTTCAAAATTCAATCTCTTTGCTTGGCTCTCTGATGTTGTTGAGGTAGATGAATCTGGAACTGTATATAAAACACAAAAAGCTGGAACTTTCTGGAACTATGTTGGCGAAACAAAAAACGTGAATAAGGAAGGTCAAGTTGATTTTCCAAATGGTAAAAAGCCTGAAAGATTACTTGGTAAAGTAATTGAGATGGCTTCTGATGAGGGAGATATTATCCTTGACTTCTTTGGCGGTTCAGGTTCTACCGCTGCGGCTGCTATGAAGTTGAATCGAAAATTTATCTCGTTAGAACAGATGGATAATCAAGCACAACTTGAAATTGACCGACTTAACAATGTAATCTCTGGAACAGATAAAAACGGTTTATCACAGGATGTTAACTGGCAAGGTGGCGGTTCGTTTATCTATGCTGAATTGTTCCCTAAAAACATGGGCTACTTGCAAGACGTTATCCACGCTAAAGACCTTGAAGGATTGAAGTCAGTCTATGCCCGTATGCTCTCAGGTAATGACACGGATGAACCTGCTGACATTTCCTTCCGTGCTGACCTATCCAAGATTGATTGGTTACAAGGCTTTGATGAAAACAAACGTCTGCTTGTGAAACTGCTGGATAAGAATGGGCTTTACTACAACTATTCAGAAATTGATGATAACAACGTCCGAGACATGATTTCTGATGAGGAATACACCTTCAACAAGAATTTCTATGAGGGTGGTGACTAGCATGGCAAAAGCAAAGAAAACACCTGCTAACGCTCGTCAATTTCCTCTTGTGGATCAGGCAGAGCAAGCTGAAAAGGATTTGTTCAGTCAGCACCAAAGTTATGAAATCCCAGAGTATATTAACGGGAACTTGATTCATACGTTGCGTGCCTATCAGGATAAAGCTATCCGAAATTATCACTATACACAAACAGAGATTAAACCGAACCCTCAACATGTTCTTTTCAACATGGCAACTGGTTCAGGGAAAACCGACTTAATAGCTGGACTCATACTCTACCTCTATCAAGAACACGGCTATCAGAATTTCTTGTTTACCGTCAATACCAACTCGGTCTTGATGAAAACCAAGGATAACTTGGTTAATGAGAACAGTGAAAAGTATCTGTTCCAAAACAAGATTGAGATAGATGGCAAAAACATTTTCATTAAGCAGGTCGAACGCTTCCCACGGATTCAACAAGACAACACCATTTACATCAAGTTGTCTTCGGTTCAAAAGGTATCTGATGACCTATTTGTCTTGAAAGAAAACACCATGGGTCTTGCGGACTATGAGAATCAACCTGTGGCAGTATTGGCGGATGAAGCCCACCATTATTCTGCAAGTACCAAGTCTGAAAAAGAAGCTGAAAACACATGGGAGTCAGCGATTAACAAAATCTTACGGGCCCGCGATGACAAGGAACACAAGAACCTACTCCTAGAATTTACGGCTACCGTAGACTTTGACAAGGAAGTCATCTACAACAAGTATCGGGATAAAGTGGTCTACCGTTATCCCTTAAATCAATTCATGTTTGATGGCTACTCTAAGCAAGTAAAGCGGATTGAAACGTCCGCAAGCGACCAAGATAAAATGCTAAACGTGGTCTTGCTTTCTCAATTTAGGAAATATCGTGCCTATTCTGAGGGTGTCACTGGTACATTTAAGCCCGTGATTATGTTCAAGTCTGCAAAAGTTGCGGTCTCAATGGAAGCCAACAAGGTCTTTAATGAGCTGATTAAAAATTTGAATGTGGCGGATTTGTTAGCCTTCATCAAGCGTCAACAAGTTTTAGACAGCAATGACAGTTCAGCTTTGGAGCTTGCTTATAACTTCTATCTCAAGAATGAAGATGACCTCGCCAAAATCGTTCGTGAGATTAAGCAAGACTTCGACCCTCGGAACGTGCTAAACGCCAATGACACAAGCGGAAACATGCTTGAAAAGGGGCAGTATGAAGCTTTGAACACGCTTGAAAGTCCAAATAACCTCTATCGTGTTGTTTTTGCGGTTGCGAAACTGACCGAAGGCTGGGACGTTCTCAATCTCTATGATATTGTGCGGATTGAACAGGAAGCTGCGACAAACAAAAATGCCACAATGGTCGAAGCGCAACTCATTGGGCGTGGTGCTCGTTATTATCCGTTTGAATTGGATGGTGTGAAAAGCTATCACCGCCGTTATGATGGCGATAGTTCAAACAAACAGCTCTTCCTTGAGACCTTGCACTATCATACTATGAATGAGCCACAATACCTGAAACAGCTTGTCGGCTCATTGAAACAAATGGACTTGCCAACAGGTCAAGATAAAAAGAATCCACCCGTTGAAATCAAGGTTAAACCCGCTTTCAAACGGACGGAGACTTATAAAACAGGGAAAATCTACTACAACGAAGCTGAGGATGTGGCAGACGAGTGGTTTGATTCCATTGAAAAATACGGTATCAATCACAAGACCGATATTTCCAGAAGTCTGAATTATGGTAGCCGTGAGGTATCTTATCAAGCAACCGTTGCTTTGACTGAGACTAAAACAATCAGTATTGCTAAATTTGACGACCGTTATATCAAGAAGGCCATTCAACGTTTAGAGTTTTATCAGTTTGATAATTTGAAAAAGTATTTGCCGTTGGTTAATTCCATGAAAGACTTTATCTATGGCGAAAACTGGCTTAATGCAAGCAAGTTGAAATTGTTCTTAAACGTTCCCAAGGAATACAAATCAAGCGATATTACACCAGACGAAATTTTGAAGGTCACGATTGACCTCTTGAAAGAGTATGAAGTGAAATTTAAGTCTGGCTATGTTAAGAAGCGTGGTACAAACAAATTTATTGGCTATCCAATTAGCGAATACCTAACAAATTACAACAAGCGCGTTCCTGAATATGACACGGCGAACCTCTTGAATGAAGCAACTCAAAAAGTAGCTGTTTATGATATGGCTGAGGACTTCTATGTCTATGACCGTGCAATCGTCAATAAATTGGAATATGAGCTGATAGAGCGGATTAAAGCTCATGTGACGGAGTTGACACAGAAGTATCATAAAGCGGTCTACTTATTCCGTGTGGATGAGAATATGCACCGTGAATCAGCTAAGAGTGAGAACCTTAAGTTACACCAATATGGCTCACGGATCAATCGTGCAGGCGAAACCGTGGAAATGCACTTGCAAGGCTTCCAACCTGACTTTATTCTGTTCCTTGAAGATAGCGACTTTTACTTTCAAATCTTTATTGAGCCAAAAGGAATGAGTGGTGATAGGTTTGTTAGCGAACTTTGGAAACAAGACTTATTGCTGTATATGACAGACCACCAAGCTGAAATGGAATTTGAGGACGGCGTAGATAATGTCAAAATCAGCGGATTGAAATTTTATACAAAAGGCGATGGTCAGAAGACGATACCTGAATTAATGGATACTGTTGGAGTGGACTATCTTGATGTTTTGACTGAACAAATTGATTTGACCATGGTTGCGGAAAATACGCCTAAGAATAATATCGGGGAGAGTGAGTAACTTGGTTAAAGTAGTCAAAGAAAACCCATATCCCAAAACTACTCAATTGATTTATTCACAAGCTTCAGAACGCATTGCTGAAAAATACAATGCGTGGGCAGAGCGTCAACCAAAACGTCCTGCAAAGGTGGACGTTTATTCCGACACTAAACTTCTGACTAATGTATTGGAATATCACACAACTAAAAAAATAAATGAGGGAAATTATTCTAAACTGGTTAGCTTGGATCTGGCAAAGGCGTTAGTAACCAACTTAGGCTTTAAAGACTTAAACGAAGTGTACTGGGGAGACCCAGAAATTTATTTTGAGGATTATATCGTTACATTACTCTTGGAAATGCAAGAATCAAAGGACTATAGTCGTTACTTTTGGGATATTCCATTATCAACAAAAGAAGATGTTGAAAAATTTTACAAGAATTATAAAGATGAAATTCTTGATGATGGTGAAAGTAGCCGGTCTTTAGTATCAAGTTTTATTGATTTTATCTATAATGTTCACGAAAGCTTAGAGCCTGTTGGTGAAGTTTTTGAGTTCCAAGATGTTAAAGTTGATAATAGTGGACTTAAAAATATAAGTTCAGAAACACTCACATTTGAAAATTTACCTCATTCATTGGATGTGCTTATTAATGAAGTTCTATTGCCTTTTATTTATAACGTTGGGTTTGACGATTTTAATCAACTCTTTGATCAAGAAGATCAAAAGAAGCATATTGTTTCCAAAATAAAGATAAAGAAAACCAATAAAAAGTAGTTCAAGCATAAAACCTTCGCAGAAAGTGCGGGGGTTTTATTTTTTTTATTTTTAAACTCCCCCACCTCTCAAGAAAAAAATTGGCATACTCAATTCATCAAGTACAGCAGGCCTTGATAACAAATTGCTAAGTTGGTTGCAAACAGCTTGACGGACGGGTCGGCAAACTGCTGATAGCCGATACTATTAAAATGACGAGGTACAGAACTATGAAAACACATAATTCACAAAGCTCTTACAGTTCAGAAACTACAGGAAAATATATTGTAGATGATAAGCCAATCTACAATGTATCATCTGAAGTTGAAACTCAGTACAACTATATTGAGAAAAAACGTACGGATGAAGTCAAAGGGTATAAACTTTACTTTTCTCAAGAAGGCGTTAATCCTTTTGCAGTAAAGTTTGCAAAAATGCCGTCATTACCACCATTTCTTTCGGAAGTAAAACTTGATAACTTAGAAGCGATTGAAATTCGTTCTAATGTTTACTTTCGTGCCGAAGGGGTTCGTGTGGTGAAATGATAATAAATACATGGCAAGAATTAGCAAAGTATTTATTACAGGGGTTAAATATGGCCTTGCAGATTGGCGGAGAAACCAGTTACACCAACTCGTTTGATATAAAGGTGGCGGATAAGGGAGTCTCCTTCATTCCACGCCTACCTGCTAGCTATCTGATTGATAATATTCTGTATCAGAAACTTTTTCTCATTATGAACGCCATGCTTTACCCAGACTATACCTTGCTCAAACAATCGGGAGCATACTTTATTCCACTAGATACTGACGATATTCACGTAAAACGCGCCCTGTTCTTCCCATGGGTCAAGGGAATTTCAAAACGGCTAATTATCACTGATATTGAAAGCTTTACAGCCCGTTTAGCCCTCAATCAAATTCCTGTCATGAAAAATCTGACAATTGATTTGAATAAAGTCACAAGTATTGCTATTGCAGGCAATAGCGGATCAGGAAAGTCATACGCCCTCACCTATTTTCTCTGTGTTTTGAAACATTCATCGAAGATTGTTATTGTAGATCCTAAGTTTGATATGCCAAGTCGTTGGGGTAGAGAGAATAACGTGCTTGTTATCGCTCCTAATGCAAGTCGAAGCAAGTCTGATTTTGTATCAGAAGTGAATAGCGAATTGAGTAAGGCTCTTGAATTAATTCAGCAACGTCAACAAGTTTTGTATAACAACCCTACAGCTGATTTTGAACATTATACCATCGTCATAGATGAAGTTTTGGCGTTAAGTGACGGTGTAGCGAAACCGATAAAAGACGCATTCTTTAGTTTACTTTCACAGATAGCGCTATTAGGCAGAGCGAGCAAAGTTCATTTGCTCTTAGTTTCACAGCGTTTCGATAATAACGCTATACCTATATCGGTTCGGGAACAATTAAATGTGCTCATCCAAGTTGGTAATATCAACTCTAAAACCACTCAATTTTTGTTCCCTGATTTGTCTCTTGAAGGAATAGTCATACCTCAAGGCATGGGGACGGGATTGATACAGGTGATAGACTCCGAGCACCCTTTCCAGATTGTTCCATTGCTAACGCCTACATTCAATAAATTAGAAGGTATAATGTAAAATGAAAAAATCGTATTTTATGCGGACGTTCCGTTTAAATGGCTACTTGCTATTAACTTCTGTATTACTATTTATTGCTGGTTTCAGTATTAAGTTGATTGGGATATTCCTGAAAGGTCAAGAAAATGGCACTATGGTTCAATACAATCAATTTCTTAATAAATATGTGGTGATAGTTCAACACAGATTGCAACAGGCGCTAATCGTTTCGATTTTAATCACACTTACGATTATCTTACCTGAAGTCATTACAAGGATTTTGAAGGATTCCGTTATAAACATTGGTAAATCAATCTGGATTACTTCTCGGATAAGAAAATTTTTGCAGATAAGGGCAACTCATGAGGAAGAAGAAAACAAGATACTCAGATACAATAAGGCAATCAGTAAAGCGATTATTGACGTTCACAATGATAGCGTTGTTTTCTTGCTGAAAATTCCTAATGAGTTTGGTATACATGGCATGATTTCAGATAACAAAGATATAATACGTGATGAAATTTCCCATCGATTAACTGACTATTCATTTTCAAATGTTGAGCGAGTAAAAAGCTATCTAAAACTTGAAGGAACAAGAATTAGATAAAACAGGACAGCGGAGCTTTTGTTTGCCATCGGCAAGAGCAAAGAAGCTCCGCTGTATTTTTCAGGAAGAAAGAAACGGTACATATTACTACGACAATATGTACCAGTAATCAATAATCAAAGGACCAGATAATATGAAAAAACAGAAAAAAGAGAAACGTTCTAGTAAATGGACGTTTATAATTTACGAGGAAAGTGTGCCAGAAAATTATCTGGATATACTCGAAGAAATGCAAGTGCCATTTGTATTGAGTCCATGGCATGATAAAGATGTTGATAAAGAAA